>NZ_CP016359.1:300000-572500 GCF_001951155.1 Christiangramia flava JLT2011 | reverse complement strand
GGGTTTTTTTATGCGGTAAATTTAAAGCTCAGGAATTAGCTCGATATAGCATAGACCTATGGACGCTTCAAAATTGTAAAAGGAAAAATGTAAAATATGAAACCTTCCATTAGTCTACACTCTCTGTAATTTCAGTAGTGTTGCTAATTAATTCAGAAGATCATCAGCTGATTTGAAAATTATCTTGGCATTGAATGTTCTTTTCCGTGTATTTCAGAAAAGAATTTAAAAGTTAATAGCTTAGGATGTGAAGTACGTTTCCAGAAGTTCAGTTAATCGAACAAAGCCTTTACGATCGTCATAATTCCGCGAAACATCATCAATATCGCCCCAAAGGTAGCTAGCACTCCAATAATAAGAATGGGAATAAAAAGGGGTTTATCCTGGTTATGAAAGGCACTATACAGAACCGACGGACCAATAAATGTGAAGAGAAGTGCAATTGCCAGAAATTTCAGGCCTTTGGAAAGCGTCTTTTTATTCGTGTGTTTACTCATTGTACGGTGTAATTCAATTTGTCAACTTCCGATAGGCGAAAATAGCCAAAAGGAAAGTTTTCCGGCTGCGTCTTATTAATAATATTCCCTCTTACCGTGGCGGGCATGGTCTCAAAGGGTCCACCCTGATTATTCCCAACCTGGGATCGTAAGATATATAGATACTGATAATAATCTTTAGAAATTCCCTGGATCTGTATGCCAATTTCGTCTCCAGCTTCTATATCTTCATCAGAATAATAACCGAAGATACTATTCCCGTTGGTAAATTCATCTTCATAAATTTCCAAATTACTCAGCTCATTTTTGAACTTAAAAAGATAAAAATCCTCGGTTTCAGCAGGATCTTGATAATAGGCTTTTATTTCATAATCTTCCCCGCTAAAACCACCCGCTCTGCTTTGAACCACGGAATCCAGGCCGACGACCGATTTCAAAACCTCGGTAGCTTCATAGAGACTTCCGTCATAATCCACCACAAGCTTATACTCTCGATTAATGACGGGATTGAAATTGGTGGCGGTATACATTCCATCTCCACTTGACACGAAAGGAAAAACTTCATTTTCTGAGCTGATTAGCCGAACCTGCGCATTGTCCACAGCGTTTCTACCACTTTCATAAAAAGGACTGGTCTTCGAAATTATAATATTTTGAGTATTTCCGCTGCTGCCTTTCTCCCAAAGAATGGAAGCTTCAATCACCAATTTGGGTTCACTTTCATCCAGATCTACCTGAACGACATCTTCGCAAGCCGTTAGCAGCATGATCATTCCGCAGTATATATATGTGGCGAATCGTTTCATCAAAATTTAAAATTATAGGTTACCGAAGGGATGATGCCGAAGAGTGACAATCGAACAGCTTCGTTACCCGGCGCATTTTCACTTTCCCTGAAACTGATCGAATAGGCATTTTTCCTGTTATAGACATTGTAAATACCAAAATTCCAGGATGATTGGAAGCGTTTTTGTTTATTAGGGGTTAATGTTGCAGAAAGGTCCAGGCGATGGTAAGACGGTAGCCTGTTCGAATTTCTCGCTTCATACACGGGAATCGTGATGCCTTCATATTCATATTGTGCATTGGGATAGGTGGTCGCCAAACCGGTCTGAAAGATGAAATTGGTATTGAAACTCCATTTTTCATTCAATTTATAACTTGCGGTAGCGCTTAGATCATGGGTTTTATCATAATTGGAAAGATACCAGTCGCCGTTATTGATGCCTATTTCCTCAGGACTACGCCCCGGTGTTTGCTGCTCGGAACGAGAAAGTGTATAGCTCAGCCAGCCTGTGAGATTCCCCGTATTTTTACGTAACAGTATTTCCGTTCCATAAGCACGGGCTCTTCCTTTCAGTAAAATCCGTTCCACGGCATTATTGGCTATCAGGTTGGCACCGTCGATATAATCCAGCCGGTTCTGAATCTTTTTATAGAACCCTTCCACTTCAAGAGAATAATCTTCCCCGAAATTTCTAAAATATCCCGCTGCTACCTGGTCCAGCTTTTGAGGTTCTATATAAGGCCCGCTTGGCGTCCATACATCCAGTGGTGTTGGCGAACTCGTGTTGGAAATTAGATGAAGGTATTGTGCCATTCGGTTGTAACTCAGTTTAACCGATTGCTTTTCGTCGAGGGAATAAGCCAGGGAAATTCGCGGTTCCAAATTATGGAAACGCTCCAGTACCTTTCCTCGTTTATAAGAAATGGTCTCCTGAATGACTGCTTCGGAATATACCGCGCGTTCAGCATCATAACTTACCGGGCTATTCTCATAGACGTTGAACTCCTCCTGTCCCAGCCGGTAAAAACTGCTGAAACGAATACCATATTCTGCGGAAAGTTTTTCCGAAAGCTGCTGTTCTGCTGAAATATACATGGCATTTTCAAAAGCATATTTATTGGTAAGCTTGAAATAGTTGATCCCGGAATTTTCATCGAGTGGTTCGATTTCACCCGGATCAAATTGATAATAGGTATTCTGTATGCCATACTTCAGTTGAAAATGATCATTTAGAAAATGATCAAAATCGTATTTCACGTTCAGGTTTGTGATCCCGCTATTCCAGTCGAAGCCTACAAAATTCAGCTGAAGTCCATAGTAGTAATCGCTATAGATCAGCGAGAGATTGGTGAAGATATTATCAGTTAATACATGGTTCCATCTCAGGTTCAGCACCGCATTTCCGTAGGTATTGTCAAAATTCTGACTAATTCGGAACACATCACGCCCAAAATAGCCGGAAAGCAACAGCCTGTTGCTGGAATCGATCTTGTAATTCAGTTTGGTATTCAGATCATAGAAATAGGCCGAATTAGGGTTATCGCTAAGCTTCAGGAATAAATGCGCGTAGGAACTTCTACCGCCAACCAGAAAGGCCCCCTTATCTTTAATGATAGGACCTTCCGCTAAAAGTCGGCTCGAAATAGCGCCAATTCCGCCCTGCATTTCAAATTTCCTACTGTTCCCATCTCGCTGATAAATATCGAGAACTGAGGAAACCCGGCCACCATATTCCGCAGGAATACCGCCTTTATACAGTTTCAGATCTTTGATAGCATCAGGATTAAAAACGGAAAAGAGTCCGAATAAATGCGAGGAATTATAGATCGTGGCCTCGTCGAGCAGAATTAGATTCTGGTCTACCGCACCGCCACGAACGTTGAAACCGGAACTTCCTTCGCCGGCATTGGAAACACCCGGCAGCAAAAGCAGCGAACGAACCACGTCTACCTCGCCAAATACTACCGGCAACTTCTTGATCGTGCCTATGGAAAGTTTGTTCACGCTCATTTCCGGCTTTTTGAGGTTGAGCGCTTCGGAATTAGATTCGATCACCACTTCTTCCAGGTTTTCTGAAGCTTCCTTCAGCTGAAAATCTTTTTGAAAATTAGCGGAAAGACTGATGGCCTCCGAAAAATCCTGGTAGCCTAGATAGCTGATTTGTACCCGGTAGTTACCTTCCGGAAGTTCCAGCGAAAAAAAACCATACGAATTGGTGACCGTTCCGGTACCTAATTCCGGTATGATGACGTTCACGCCAATTAGGGTTTCATTACTGGCGGCATCTGTAATTGTTCCGCTCAGGGTGAATCGCTGCTGCGCCTGGCCGATAAATGAAAACAGGAAAAGGAATAGGAACCCGTAGTGGTTGAAGTTCAATTTTTTATTTAAAAATACGATGTAGTATTCAATTAAAAAAGTCAGACTTCATTCAGGCTGAAAACTGTTTTTTGTTTTTTAGAGAATTGAAACAACAGCAGGGAACTTATCAGCAGGCAGATCAACAGGGTAATAGCGAGTGGGAGCAGGCTGGAACCGTGAAATAAACTAATGACGAAAGATGTGAGCGCGCCAAGGATCATTTTTAAACTTCCAATTAATGCTGAAGCCCGGCCGGCTTTTTTCTCGAAGGGTTCCAGGGAAAGTGCCGTGGTATTGGGGTTTTGAAATCCCAGTAGGAACAGCATCAGGAATATTAAGACAGCCGTGGTCCAGAACCCTAAACCGAGCAAGGCATTCAGTAAAAATACCCCGGAAAGAATGACCAGCACTACACTGTTGAAAATAGTGATTTCAAAGGTGGAATATCTTTTCAGGAATAGTCGGTTGATCTGGCTGCCCAGAATTAGTCCGCCGGCGTTAAGACCAAATAATATCCCGAATTCTTTCTGAGAAAGGTCAAAATGTTCCATGAATAATTTCGGAGCATTTGAAATATAGGCGAACATAGCGCCCACGGCAAAACTACCGGCCATTCCAAAATTCCAGAATTTAGGATTGGTAAGAATTCCGTAGTATTTGATCGCCACATCTTTTGGTTTGAGGTCTACATTTCTGTCTGGGACGATACTTTCAGGAAGAAAATTGTAAACGCTCAGGAACATCAGGAACGAGAAGCCGGCGAGAAATACAAATATCATCTTCCAGTCAAAGGCTTCAATGATCAAACTTCCTACTGTGGGTGCGATAATAGGGGCTCCACCCATGATCAACATTAGAACCGAGATGGCTCCTGCCACTTCATTGACCGGAAAAATATCGCGAACCACGGCTTTTGCTGCTACCATTCCGGCGGCAGCTCCAAGAGCCAGGAAGAACCGGGAAACGATCAGCGATAATAAATTGGGCGACAGCAGGCAAAAAATTGCCGAGAGGAAATAAATCCCGAGACCGATCAATAGTGGTTGGCGCCTTCCGAATTTATCCATGATCGGGCCATAAGCCAGCTGTCCTACTGAAATTCCTATGAAATAGCTCGTTAGCGTAAGCCCCACCTGGCTAATGCTGATATTGAAATCTTTTGCGATGCTTTGGAAGCCCGGCAGGTATGCGTCTATCGAAAAGGGCCCCAGGGCGATCAAAGTTCCCAGGACCAGGAGAATGAGGTATTCCTGTTTTTTATTCCTTTCTTCCGCCATTCTTTTTTGCATTTTGCAAATTTCAGGAATAGGAAGGTTTTAGGCTAATTGTGGAGAGTCTTTAACGAAAGATTAAACTATATCATTTTCGCGAATAGAAACCAGTTTTACCTGAAATTTATCTAATACTTTGGATAGGTGAGCTCTTAGTTTGTATTCCCACTTTGGCATTGCATCAGCAAAAAAAGCCTTTTCATTCTGAAGTAATTTGGGATATTTCGAAGATATCTGTTTGTACAGATCTCTTTTGGCGATGCGTACGAGCAAATGATTTTTACCAAGATTATTCTCCATAATTTTCCAGCTTAATATGAATTTCTCATAAGCTTTAGGCGTTTCGAGAGATTTAGAGAGTCTATTGCCCGCACCTCTTCGGTAGAGAACAAAAGTATCTTCGCAAAAAAGGATTTTATCGCTTTTCAAAACGATCCTGCTCATAAAATCTCCGTCGTCATTCACTGTTAATTGTTCATTCCATCTTGAAGAATCGATCAGTTTTTTCGGAATAAGAAAACTATGAATAGGGAGATAGCAAAAGCGATGAGCGTAGGTTTTAAAAAGCTCTTGCGGAATATTGAAATTTCGATAAGTTGGCAGATTTTCATAAAGGCTTATCTGTTCACCGCCATTTTTAAATACGATTTTACCCCATTTTGAAGTAAGGATGGTCGAATTCGAACTAGAAATAGCAAGTTGTCTCTGAAATTTGTGTTTTTCCAATATATCATCGGAGTCCAGAAACTGAATGAAATCACCAGTAGCCAGTTCTAAACCTATATTTCTGCAACTGGCAGCTCCGCGAATTTGAGAATTCTTTCTTTTAATAAATTTAAAACGTTCATCATTCAAGAATCGCTGAATAGTATTTTCGGTATCATCAGTTGAGCCATCGTCTATGATCAGGCATTCCCAATTTTGATGCGTTTGCCGCTGAACACTTGCCAGCGTTTTTCCGAGGGTATGACTGCGGTTAAGCGTAGGGATTATAACGGAAACTTTTGCTATCATAAATATCCTTTGATTTTAGCATTGGCCTTCCTCAAAAAATATTCAATCGTAGACATTCGCTTATCAAAAAAGTCCTGATGTCTCTCCACAAGTTGTGGATGTTTGTCAGCAATTTTAGAATATAGGTTTCGGCGTGCCTGTCGCACGAAAATGTGATTGCTGATATCGTAATTTTCCAGGATACGTTCATCTATAGAGCTCCAGCTTTGGATAAAGCTCTGGATTCCATATTCTGAATAATCACTACTGATTCTTTCTCCTCCTCCCCGGCGATAAAGCACGTGAGTTGCAGCACAGAAAATAACTCTTCCGGAATTGAAAATGACCTTACTGAAGTAATCGCCATCATCATTCAGCGTCAATTCTTCGTTCCAATAGCCCGATTTTTCAATAACTTCTCTGGAAGCGAGGTATACATGTGGTGGGAAATAAGTGAAATAATAACCAAAAGCATCAAAAAGCCTGATCCCATCTTCGAATTCATGATATGTTGGAAGTTTATCATAAATATGAACTTCTCCAGATCCCGATCGCAAAACGCCCCATTTACAGGTGGCCAAATGAGCGTTATTTTCCTGTAAAGCGATTAGCTGAACTTCCAGTTTGTTGGGCGCTAGGAGATCGTCAGAATCCAAAAACTGGATGTAATCGCCCTGAGCGTTTTCCAGGCCAATATTTCTGCAGGTAGCCGCACCTTTTTTACGATCTTCCGGTCTTTTCAGGAACCTGAAGCGATTATCTTTTAAAAATTCCTGTAAAATCTTTTCTGTTTGGTCTTCGGAACCGTCATCTATTACAAGGCATTCCCAATTCTGATGACTTTGATTTTGTACCGATCTTAAGGTCTTAGGAAGCGTTTCAGCACGATTAAAAGTTGGGATGATGATGGTTACGAGGTTCTGCATTCCGTTATAGGATTGACTCAAAAATAAAAAAGCGCCGGTTAATTCCGACGCTTTTAACTAATTATACTGATAATTTTATTCAGCGGAAGTTTCCAGGATCGAATTGAACTGTGAGCTCGGGCGCATAGCCTGGCTCGTCAGTTTCTCATCTGGTTCATAATATCCTCCGATGTCTACAGGAGAGCCCTGTGCATCTAAAAGATCCTGAAGGATCTGAACTTTATGTTCTTCCATCGCCTTAGCCACTCTACCGAAATAAATATTCAGGTCTGTATTGGTTTTCTGAGTCGCAAGAACTTCAGCCCAATAAAGAGCCAGGTAGAAATGACTGCCACGATTATCCAGCTCGTTCACTTTTCTAGAAGGTGAACGGCCTTCATTCAGGAATTTTTCAGTAGCCTCATCCAATGCTTCAGCAAGGGTCAGGGCTTTTTCATTACCGTATTTGTTCCCAAGGTGTTCCAGAGAAACCGCCAAGGCCAAAAATTCTCCAAGAGAATCCCATCTCAAATGCCCTTCTTTCAGGAATTGCTGAACGTGTTTTGGAGCAGAACCTCCGGCACCGGTTTCAAAAAGTCCGCCACCATTCATCAACGGAACGATGGATAACATTTTGGCACTCGTCCCAAGTTCCAGAATTGGGAAAAGATCTGTAAGGTAATCTCTCAAAACATTCCCGGTTACTGAAATAGTATTTTCGCCGTCTTTCACGCGCTGAAGCGTGTATTCGGTAGCTTCTTTCGGAGCCATGATCTTCACTTCGATTTTTGAAGTATCATGCTGCGGAAGGTATTTGTTTACTTTTTTAATCAATTCAGCATCATGAGCACGATTTTCATCCAGCCAGAAAACGATTGGCCAACCGGTATCATTCCCTCTGGAAACGGCCAATTTGATCCAGTCCTGAACCGGAAGGTCTTTTACCTGGCACATTCTCCAGATATCACCAGACTCTACAGAATGCTCTAGTAAAGTATGCCCTTCTGAATTGATCACGCGAACCACTCCGTCTGCCTTCATTTCAAAAGTTTTGTCATGGGAGCCGTACTCTTCCGCTTTTTGGGCCATCAAACCAACATTAGGAACGGTTCCCATCGTGGTTGGATCGAAAGCACCGTGTTTTTTACAGAATTCAATGGTTGCCTGGTAAAGAGGAGCATAACTGGAATCAGGGATTACCGCTTTGGTATCCTGGGTTTTTCCTTCCGCATTCCACATTTGGCCGGATGTACGAATCATTGCCGGCATGGAGGCATCAATAATGATATCACTCGGTACGTGCAGGTTTGTAATCCCTTCATCTGAATTTACCATAGCAATATCCGGCCCGTCATTCAGGTCTTTTTCAATAGCTGATTTGATCTCTGTTCTCTTAGTTTCCGGAAGGTTATCTATCGCTGCAAGCACATCCCCGAGTCCGCTATTTGGATCGGCTCCTGCCTTCTCCAGATCTGATCCGTATTTCTCAAAGACATCTTCGAAGAAAACCTTTACGGCGTGACCAAAAATGATAGGATCAGAAACCTTCATCATCGTTGCTTTCATATGAAGCGAGAACAACACATCTTTTTCTTTGGCGTCTTTTACTTCCTTACGAAGGAAATCGATCAGCGCTCGTTTGCTCATGACGGAAGCATCGATGATCTCGGCATCCAATACTTTCAGATTGTCTTTTAGAACTGTTTTTTCGCCGTTTTCCGAAGTAAATTCGATCGTAAGTGTGTCGTCTTTATCAAGGGTCATCGACTTTTCGTTAGCACGGAAATCGCCGCTGCTCATGGTCGCAACATGAGTCTTGGAATCTGGAGACCATGCGCCCATGGAATGCGGATTCTTTTTGGCAAAATTCTTAACAGCCTTTGGTGCACGGCGATCAGAGTTTCCTTCTCTAAGAACAGGATTTACCGCACTTCCCTTCACCTTATCATATCGGGCTTTAATATCTTTTTCTTTGTCATTCTGCGGTTCATCTGGGTAGTCTGGAATGGCAAAACCCTTAGACTGCAGTTCACTGATCGCATTCTTAAGCTGCGGAACAGAGGCACTGATATTTGGTAATTTGATGATATTTGCTTCCGGTTTTTTGGCAAGTTCTCCAAGTTCTGCAAGGTCATCAGAAACTTTCTGATCTTCTTTAAGGTAATCTGGGAACTGGGAAAGAATTCTTCCGGCAAGCGAAATATCTCTGGTTTCAAGACTTACACCGGCTGCTTTGGTAAACGCCTCAATGATGGGCAGGAAAGAATAGGTGGCAAGCATAGGTGCTTCATCGGTCTTGGTATAGATAATTTTTTCTTTTTGCGACATTTTTAAAAATTTTGGTTGCAATTAACTAAAAGAAAGCCCTGTGGAAGCCAGGGCCTTGTATACGCCGCAATATACGGTTTTATAGGCTTTTATCCTATAACCGAAAGAGGAGATGCTGTTAAGAATTTTTAAAAAAAGCGGAATAAAAAAAAGCCATTTCATCTTAATTGCTAAAATGAAATGGCTTCTACAGAAATGATACGTTCTCACATTTGTATAAAAGACGTTTTAAGCCTTCCTGTGTGTATCACTTCTTTTTGAATCTATTTCAGAGGAAATAGAACCAAAAATGGATTTTTATCCTTCAAACATCGTCTTGTCTGAGCAAAACTTCTATCGTTATATAGAGAATAAAAACCGTATGTAAAGAACTTGCTTTACGGGAAATTTGGCTTTAATGAAGATCCTTTTGTCACTTCCTTAAGTCAGAATTTCTATCATAAATATACGACCCATTTTCGGAAAATGGAAATATTTTAACCTTTTATATTTCAACCGGTTACGAACAGGGTTTATCAACAATTGTTCATAAAAAAAGGCCTCCAAAATGGAAGCCTTTTTAAATTCTTTCTTCGAAATCTTATCTCTTCGCCTCTTTGATACGGGCTTTCTTACCAGTAAGACCTCTAAAGTAGAAGATACGTGCTCTACGAACCTTACCTCTCTTATTCACTTCGATCTTTTGGATCGCAGGAAGATTGATTGGGAAAATTCTTTCTACACCAACGGTACCACTCATCTTTCTAATAGTAAAAGTCTGAGAAGCTCCGGTTCCTCTCTTTTGAATTACCACACCTCTAAAGAACTGGGTTCTTGTTTTCTGACCCTCTTTAATTTCGTAGTAAACAGTGATGGTGTCACCGGCAGAAAATTCAGGAAGTTCTTTTCTTGAAACGAATTCGTCCTGAACGTATTTGATTAACGATTCCATAGTTAATATGTTTATATGATCTCCAAAACAACATTCACGGTTATCGCCAGAGGTTATTTTAGAACGAGTGCAAAATTAATTAATTTATAGTTACCTGCAAACCTGAGCTTTAAAAATCTTCATCTAAAAGATCAGGTCTTAGTTCTTTGGTTCTTTTATACGCTTCATTTTCCCGCCAGGCCTCTATTTTTGGGAAGTTTCCGGAAGTTAAAATTTCGGGCACCTTCCAGCCTTTATACTCAGCCGGCCGTGTATAAACGGGCGGAGCCAGCAAATTATCCTGAAAAGAATCGGTAAGGGCAGAGGTTTCATTACCTAAAACTCCTGGAATAAGCCTTATGATCGCATCACATAAGACCGCGGCACCCAACTCTCCACCAGACAGGACATAATCTCCTATCGAAATTTCACGTGTAATAAACTGGTCTCGAACGCGTTGATCTACTCCTTTATAGTGCCCGCACAAAATGATGATATTTTCCTTTAGAGATAAACCGTTGGCCATCTTCTGGTTAAGAGTTTTCCCATCTGGCGTCATATAGATCACTTCATCATAATCCCGTTCTGCCTTCAATTTGCTGATGCATTTATCAATAGGTTCGATCATCATCACCATACCGGCACCTCCTCCAAACTGGTAATCATCTACCTGTTTGTAATTATCAGTCGTATAATCCCTGAGGTTATGAAGGTGAATTTCTACCAGTTCTTTCTGAATAGCTCGCTGAAGAATGGATGCTTCAAACGGACTTTTTAAAATATCTGGTACAACGGTAATGATATCGATGCGCATAAGGGCCGATCGTTTATTGGAAATTAGGGATTTCCGTTAGTTTTGTTTCGCTCATCCTGAAGCATCCTTCCAAGTCGTTGCTCTTTTTCAAGTGCTTTGGAACGGTAAGTGTCAAATTCCTTTTCAGTTTCCTGAAGTTTTTGACGTGCTTCTCGGGTTGCGGTGTGAGAGCTTTTGAATTTGATGAATAAAACGATCAACAGTAATAATAATATTCCAACAATTCCCCACATCATAGCCTTATAGCCACCTTTACTGAAAGGCATCCCAAGGAACATCAAAGCGTCTTTTTCTTCAGTGACCTTCTGAAGGTCATTTCTGGTGGAAGCCAGTTGCTCTTTTAGATCGTTGATCTGCTTGTTCTGCTGATCTACGGTGTTCTTTTGTACGATGATCTCCTGCTTCAGGTCGTTCACATACTCGCGGGTATTGTTCCGCAGTTCGATCAATTTATCATAATCAACCACCTTATAGCCCTGGTAGTTGTTAGATCCTTCAATAAGTTTGGTAAATTCGTCCTGTACGGGAGTTTCTGTAGCAAGGCTGTCCTGAGCCTGCACCTGAAATACCGAAAAAAGCAATACTGCGATCACGTAAATTTGCCTGGTCATCTTTTCTTCAATTTTTAATATTATACACTCAACGGGCGTTTCAATAGGTTAGTATAATATTCGGATTTTCAGGTTATCTGGAATTCTTTCTCAATTTACGATTTCGGAAAAAGATATGAAAGCTCCAAAAGTGGCGCAAAAATAAAAAAACCTGCCGTAAGCGACAGGTTTTTGTAAAAGAATTTGACTAGTAATAGGTATAACGCCGCACTTTCGAAATATATTTTGCCAGCCTGATGACCTGGTGACTGTAACCATATTCGTTATCATACCAGATGTATAGCACGATGTTTTTCTTGTCTGCAGCCACGATCGTGGCATTGCTATCGTAAATGGCCGGGGCAGAAGAGCCGATAATATCAGTAGAAACCAGCTCGTTGTCTACCGAATACTGAATTTGCTCCACCAGCTCTCCGTTCAGTGCATATTTTTTCAGAATGTTATTGACTTTTTGAATGCTGGTTTCCTTTTCCACTTCCAGGTTCAAAATAGCCAGTGAGCCATTTGGAACAGGAACCCTGATGGCATTGGAGGTCAATTTTCCCTCAAACACCGGCAAAGCTTTGGCCACGGCTTTTCCCGCGCCGGTTTCGGTGATGACCATATTAAGGCCCGCTGCACGACCACGCCGGTACTTGCTGTGCATATTGTCAACCAGGTTTTGATCGTTGGTGTAGGCATGAATGGTTTCCAAATGTCCCTGCACCACGCCCAGCGAATCCTGTATGGCTTTTAAAACTGGCGTTATGGCATTAGTAGTACAGGAAGCTGCTGAAAAGATCGAAATGTCATCTGGTGAATATTCCTTATGATTCACACCATGTACAATATTTGGAATGCCTTTACCGGGAGCGGTAAGCAGCACTTTTGCCGCTCCTTTGGATTTCAGGTGTCTGCTCAGGGCTTTATCATCCCGAAAAGCACCGGTATTATCTATAATCAAAGCGTCTTTAATTCCGAAAGCGGTATAATCAATATCTTCCGGCTTGCTGGCGGAAATCATATGAACCGTGGTGCCGTTAATAATTAATGCAGCATTTTTTTCATCAATATTGACCGTTCCGCTGAAAGGACCATGAACCGAATCACTCTTAAGAAGCGAAGCTCTTTTTTCCAGCACCGCGCGGTTCACCTCGCCGCGGGTTACCACGGCTCGCAATCGCAACTGGTTACCTTTCCCGGTACGGGTCATTAGTTCCCTGGCTACCAGCCTGCCAATTCTTCCGAAGCCATATAATACCACATCTTTAGGAGTTACCGGTGTGGTATCTTTGGCATTTTTGAGTTTGTGTGACACAAAAGCCATGGCATTGGAGTGATGCTGATCCTTTAAATGATACTCATAGGTTAACTTCCCAATATCAAGCTTGGCCGGTGGTAAATTGAGATCTTGGATCGCCTTGGCAATTTCTACGGAATCAAAAATTGAAATGGGCTTGCCTACAAATTCTCCGGCATAGTCATGCAGGTCGAGGATGTCACTCACATTCCGATTGATGAGCTGATTGCGGAAAAGCACCAGTTCGATCGATTTATCGTACCAAAGATCGCTTACGATATTGATAAATTCAACGGAAGCTTTCCGGCGATCAGCCTGGAAGGAAAGTTCCTTTTCATACACTTGATTAAAGTCCATTTTGTGTGTGTTGTTATTTTGGATTTTGCGGCAAAAGTATCGATTTCAAACGTTTTCGTAAAAATAAATTACATAAAAAAAGCCCTTCGTTGGAAAGGGCTTTTTTTGATGGTTTACTAATGAAACTATCTCCAGATCATTCGCTGTTTGCTTCCACTGCGATCGATATAAGTGATTACAATAGGGTCGCCGGATCTTCTTTTTTCCAGAATGTCTTCTACTTCGCGAATGTTCGAAACACTTTCGTTATTGATCTCGGTAATGATCGTACCAACCAGTTCTTCTTTTGGTAAATTCTCATTAAGGGTGTTATTGATCTTCACACCATAAGAGGTGCCGATGCTTTTCAATTCTTTGGAAGTGGCGTTGGCGACTTCCAGACCAATCGATGGGATCTGATAGGAGTCTCTTTTGGACAGGGTGACGCGAACCTCTTTTGACTGCCCGTCCCGGTCCAGTTTCACCATCACCTGGTCTCCGGGGCGCTTGGTGTTGATGTAACCTGTAAGATCAGAGAACTTGTTGATCTTTACATTATCAATTTGACGAATTACATCATTCTGCCTGATTCCGGCCTGTTCCGCACCGCTACCTGAAGTGACGTCACCCACCAGAACACCTTGTGAAGTTTTGAGGTTGAGTTCGCTCATGGTTTGAGGATCTACGCTGCCGCCTCGAATTCCCAGGATGCCCTGCTGAACGTTTCCGTATTCCATGATATCCTCCACGATTTTTCGGGCGTTATTGGAGGGTACGGCAAAGGCATATCCTATATAACTACCACTCGGGGAAGTGATCGCGGTATTGATCCCAATGAGTTCCCCGTTAATATTTACCAGTGCGCCACCACTGTTTCCAGGGTTAATGGCTGCATCAGTCTGGATAAATGATTGCGGAGACCTGTCGTAAGGATCGAGGTTTCGAGCTTTGGCGCTAATTATCCCGGCCGTTACCGTTGATTTCAGGTTAAAAGGGTTTCCTACTGCCAGTACCCATTCTCCCAGTTTTACGTTGTCTGAATTTCCGAAAGGGATGTATTCGAGGTCTTCATTGGCATCCACCTTGATCAGTGCGATATCTGAAATGGGGTCAGCGCCGATCACTTCCGCCTTATAAGTTTCGTTATTATTCAGGGTTACTTCAATTTCACTGGCGCCGTCTACCACGTGATTATTGGTCACAATGTAGCCATCTGGCGTAATGATCACTCCGGAGCCGGCACCCTGTACCGCTCTTCCACCGGCAGTTCCGTTATTGTAAAGATCCCACATACTCCGAGGGCCTTTAAACACGGCTACGTTCTTCACGTGAACGACCGCGTGCACAGTTTTTTCCGCAGCTGCCGTAAAATCGGCATTCGTGCCATAGGCCGGCGCGTTGCTAACAGGTATGAAAGAATGTTGTGAGGTTGAATCCTGAGTAATTACCGGGTTATTCTCGTCATCGAAGAATATTTTATAACTACCTAAAGTAAGTATTCCACCCAGGATCGAAACAAATAGTAGACTTGCTATTTTTTTCATTTTCGGATGTTGTTTTAATATTACACTTTTAACTGAACGCGATCAAGCTTTAGTATACCTGTGCGCCTTTTTAACTAGCATTTAACAGGCAGGCTTTCTCGATCATTATTGTATATTTGTGCCACTTTTTCAGCAGAATATGAAACTGACTTTTTACAAATATCAGGGCACGGGAAACGATTTTGTCATGATCGATAACCGCGACCTCAAATTATCCAAAAACAATACCAAATTGATCGAAAAACTATGTGATCGTAGGTTTGGTATCGGAGCAGACGGACTTATTTGCCTGGAGCATCCGGAAAATGCCGGGGAAGACTTTAAAATGGTCTATTTTAATTCCGACGGAAATGAAAGCAGTATGTGCGGGAATGGCGGAAGATGTCTCGTGGCATTTGCCAAATTCCTGGGTGTCATTCAAAATTCTGCCAGTTTTTCAGCTATAGACGGTCACCACGAGGCGCATATACAGGATGGTATCGTTAGCTTGAAAATGCAAAATGTGGCTGGAATTACCGCGAACGATGAATTCGTTTTTCTGGATACCGGTTCCCCTCATCATATATTATTCGCAGAAAATATCGGAGGCATGGACGTGAAAAAGGAGGGTTCCGAAATTCGTTATTCTGAAAGATATGGCCAGGCAGGTACCAATGTCAATTTTGTCGAAGCTTTGGGTGAAAATCGTTTTGCCGTTCGCACCTACGAGCGCGGGGTGGAAGATGAAACGCTTTCCTGCGGAACCGGCGTTACTGCCGTGGCGATCGCCGCTTCGAAAAAGGGACTTACCACGTCAGATCATATTCAGCTGAAGGTAGAGGGAGGCGAACTGGAAGTTAAATTCCGAAGAAATGAGGATGGATCTTACGAGGATGTTTGGCTCATTGGCCCTGCAGAACAGGTTTTTAAAGGGGAGATTGTATGCTAACACTTACCGGAAAAAAGGTTTATTTACGTGCGCTGGAACCCGAAGATCTCGATTTTGTTCATGAAATTGAGAATAATGAGGATTTTTGGGAGATCAGTGCCACGCAAACGCCTTATTCTAAGTTTTTAATTCGGCAGTATCTTGAAAATGCTCATCGGGATATTTATGACATCAAACAACTGCGCCTGGTAATCTGTACCAAAAGACACCGAGCCGTGGGGCTCATCGATGTGTTTGACCTGGAGCCTAGAGACCGGCGGGCAGCCATTGGGATCCTGGTGGCGAAAAAGAAAGACCGGAATAAAGGTTATGGCTCTGAAAGTCTGAAATTGCTCTGTGATTACTGTTTCAAGCACTTGGGCGTGCACCAGGTCTACGCGAATGTTGCCGCCGAAAACAAAGATAGCCGTAGGGTTTTTGAAAATAATGGTTTCCGTAAAGTAGGACTGAAGAAGGACTGGTCACTTTTTAACGGGGAGTTTAAAGATGAATTTCTGTATCAATTAATCAACGATGTACATTAAAAAAATATTATTTGTCGTTTCCATCCTGATCGCGATAGGTCTTGCGATCTTCAGCTACTATATTTATAACAGCATTTTTTCTGCGAACACTGATTTTAAGGAAAGCACTCATGCAGTTTATATTCCAACGGGCGCCGGTTTTTCAACCGTTTCAGATTCGCTTAAACCTTATCTGAAAGATCTGGAAAGTTTCCAGATTGTTGCCCAGAAGAAAGGCTATGCCACGAATGTTCGTCCTGGTCGCTACCTCATCAGGAAAGGAATGAACAACAATGAGTTGGTAAATGCACTTAGAAGTGGAAACCAGCCAGTTTCAGTTGTTTTTAACAATCAGGAACGCCTGGAAAATCTTGCAGGAAGAATTGCGGAACAGATAGAAGCCGACAGTCTTTCCCTGCTGAAAGCCTTTCAGGATGAGGAATTCCTTAAGAATGCTTCGTTTGATAGGGAATCGGCCTTGGGAATGTACGTGCCCAATAAATATGAACTATACTGGAATACATCTGCGGAAGAATTTCGGGATCGTATGCAGAAAGAATACAATCGTTTCTGGAACCAGGAACGCCTTCAGAAAGCAGAAAAAATAGGGTTAAAGCCTTCCGAAGTAATTGCTCTGGCTTCCATCGTTCAGAAGGAAACGGCAAAGGTGGAGGAGCGCCCACGTGTGGCTGGAGTGTATATGAACAGGATTAATCGCGGAATGAAATTAGATGCCGATCCTACGGTGATCTATTCTATCAAAAGGCAGCAGCAGGATTTTGACACCGTGATCAAAAGAGTGCTGTATAAAGACCTGGAAATCGATTCACCTTACAATACCTATAAATATGCAGGTGTGCCCCCGGGGCCCATTTTTATGCCAGATATATCTTCGATCGACGCAGTTTTAAATTATGAAAAGCATGATTTTATCTATTTCGTGGCCGACGTGGAAAATTTCGGTTATCATAAATTTGCCAAAACCCACGCGCAACATATCCGGAATAAGCAGCAATATGTGAATTGGGTAAACAAGAACGGCATACGCCGTTAATCGGTTTTTTTATTAGGATTTTCTAAACACTTCTGCGCCAATAAGTTATTTTTCAGTTAAGACTATAATAATTTTAAAAAACGTTTAACAGGCTGTAGTTCAGATTTTTAAAAATTGTTATATATTTGCGCCGCGAATATGAAAGGGGGGTGTGTGAAAATTTAAGATAAAATTTTCTTTCCCTGTTAACCTTTCGAAAACAAAAGCAATGAGAAAGAAAATTGCAAAATTTTCAATCTTGCCTCTTGCAGCGGGCTCTATCTTTTTTAGTTTTTCTACTAAAGACGCTGCTAAAATCAATGTAGATGATTATTCTACCACCCACCTCGACCTGGATTACACGGTCCAGGATTTCAAGGAAGAGATGCAGCCTGTCTATGAACTGAACCGTACGGCGCCGTTCATTGGTGAAACCTACGTAGGGTTCAAGGAGGCGATCGGGTTTAAAGAATCCAGAAGCGATTACCGCACTATCAATGAATTTGGTTATTTGGGTAAATACCAGTTTGGTGCCGGTACTTTAAAGCTTTTGGGGATTTATGACCTGGATGCGTTTCTCGATTCACCGGCTTTGCAGGAGGCAGCATTTTATGCCAATGCTTCCCGTAATAAGTGGATTTTACAGCGAGATATTAAGCGGTTCGTAGGAAAGACCATTAACGGGGTGCAGGTAACCGAATCTGGAATCCTTGCTGCTGCGCATCTTGCCGGTCCCGGGAGTGTGAAGAAATACCTTCGCAGCTGGGGCGCGCAGGCTTTTAGCGATGCCTTTGGAACAACCATCAGGAATTACATGAAGCGTTTTGGCGGTTACGATGTTTCTTTCGTGGAAGCCGTAAAAAATGCCCGCGTTGATAAAGAAAACCTGAAAGCCTAAATTTCTTTCTGAAGGATGAAAATGGCAGGCCTTTTATGAAGGTCTTCCGTATTTTTTTTCCATTCTGAAGCAGTTGCGGTTTTGATATATTCTGAAGGAAGCGTTAGGTCGCAGGCTACGCAAATTCGAGTTGCCGGATGCAGGCAGTTCACCAGGTCTTCCAGCATTTTCATGTTTCGATATGGCGTTTCAATGAAAATCTGCGCCTGATTCTTTTCCAGAGAAATTTTTTCCAGATTGCGCAGTTCCTGTTTCCGGTCTTTTTTATCGATAGGTAAATATCCATGAAAAGTGAAACTTTGCCCGTTCATTCCGCTGGCCATCATGGCGAGCAGGATAGAGGAGGGGCCTACCAATGGAATCACCTGAATTCCGGATTGGTGCGCGAGTTTGACGATTTCGGCCCCGGGATCAGCCACGCCGGGACAACCGGCTTCGCTCAATAATCCCATATTGTGGCCTTCTCTTGCTGCGTCCAGGAAATTGGGAATTTCAGAAGGTTCCGTAAACTTATTCAAGCCTTTTAACCGGAGTGTCTGCTGTGATTTTTCGGGAAGTAACTGCTTAATGAAGCGCCTTGCAGATTTCTCGTTTTCCACGATAAAGTGTTCGAGCGAATCAATGATGTGGGTATTCCATTCAGGAAATGAACGTTTTGGGTCGGCATCACCAAGACTTACAGGGATGAGGTATAAATTACCTTTGTTACCGTGAGAGGTCATAGGCTCCTTCTGTCAGTTTTTTGGCAATATTATCGCAGGCTTCATTCAGCATCTGGTAAACATTTTCAAATCCCTGCTCGCCGCCGTGGTATGGATCAGGCACATCTACATTTTCACCCGGGAAAATCTCGTTGAGAATGAGATGAACCTTTTTTCGGTCGGCTTCATTTCTGGCGAGTTCCAAGATATCGCGGTAGTTGAAATTATCCATCGCGAAAATGAGGTCGAAATTGTCAAAATCTTCTACGGAAAACTGCCTGCCTCGCTGGTCGGTAATGTCAAGGTCGTAACGGCGGGCAATAGCAATCGAGCGCCTGTCTGGCGAATCTCCAACATGATAGTTCCCGGTTCCGGCTGAATCAACAAAAATTTCCGAAGCCGCAACTTTAGATTTCAGCAAACCTTCGGCAAGGGGTGACCGGCAAATATTTCCAAGACACACCATCAAAACCCGAAATTTCATATTTACAGCGTCAGTTTTTTGTTGAGGTCTTCAACAAATTTCTTGAATTGTTTATCAGTAGAAGCGAGATTGTCAACAGTTTTGCAGGCATGCAGAACGGTAGCGTGGTCGCGGCTTCCAATTTGCGAACCAATACTGGCAAGAGATGCCTTGGTGAATTTTTTCGCAAAGAACATGGCCAGTTGTCTGGCCTGAACGATATGTCGTTTCCGTGTTTTAGACTGCAAAGTGTCCACGTCCATCTGGAAATAATCGCTCACTACTTTCTGGATATAATCAATGGAAACCTCGCGTTTGGTATTTTTCACGTAGTTGTCTACGATCTTTTTCGCCAGTTCCAGTGTAATGTCTTTTCTGTTAAAAGAAGAGTGGGCGATCAGCGAAATGATGGCGCCTTCCAGCTCGCGGATATTAGTTTTAATGTTGTTAGCCAGGAATTCCACGATATCTTCAGGCATTTCCACCCCGTCACGATACAACTTGTTCTTGATGATCGATACGCGCGTTTCAAAATCTGGATGCTGAAGCTCTGCGGAAAGTCCCCATTTAAAACGGGAAAGCAATCGCTGTTCAATATCCTGCATATCAACCGGAGCTTTGTCGCTGGTAAGGATCACCTGTTTACCATTCTGGTGCAGATGGTTGAAAATATGGAAAAATACGTCCTGTGTTCCTGCTTTTCCGGAAAGTAACTGGATATCATCCACGATCAGCACATCGATGATCTGGTAAAAATGGATAAAGTCGTTTCGGTTGTTCTTTTTGACAGATTCAATATACTGCTGCGTGAATTTTTCAGCAGAAATATATAAAACAGTCTTTTCCGGGTACTTATCCTTGATTTCCACCCCAATGGCATGTGCCAGGTGGGTTTTTCCGAGACCAACCCCGCCAAAAATCAACAGAGGATTGAAAGAGGTTCCTCCAGGTTTGTTGGCTACCGCAAGACCGGCAGAGCGGGCAAGGCGATTGGATTCTCCCTCCAGGAAATTCTCGAAATTGTAATTGGGATTCAGTTGGGACTCGATCTTTACATTTCGAATTCCCGGTATGATGAACGGATTTTTAAGTTCCGGACTTTTATTCTTTATCGGGACATCAACTTCCTGTGACTGCATATTCGATCTTTGGGTACTTGGGATCTTCTCGGTAAAAGGAAGTTTGTTGCCGTAGGTGTTTTCCATCTTGATCACATACACCAGTTTGGCTTTTTCACCAAGCTCGCGAGTGAGTGCTACTTTCAATAATTTCACATAATGTTCTTCCAGCCACTCATAGAAAAATTTTGAAGGTACCTGGATGCTAAGTGCACAATCTGTAAGTTTAACTGCCTGGATAGGTTCAAACCATGTTTTATATGCTTGGGGTGTAATGTTATCCTGAATAAAAGACAGACAGTTATTCCAAACCGATTGCGCAGTTTTCGACATTATTGATTAAACGTTATTAAGGTTAGTAGCAAGTTCAAAATGGTAGCCGAAGGGATTACGATCCCCGACTTGAGCGGAACAAATATGTGAACAAAAATTGTAAAAAAAAAACGAATTTTGGGTTGAATTTTAAGAAAATTTTATGCATACTTCCTTCCGACATTCAAGATAGAAAAACCTCTTCAAACAGCCAGTCAAAATACTATGAAATCATACGTTTCAAATGTTAAAGTTCGTTATGCCGAGACCGACCAGATGGGAGTGGTGCATCATGGGAATTATCCGCAATACCTTGAAATTGCGAGAATTGAGTGGTTGAGCGAGCTGGGGATTTCTTATGCGAGCATGGAGCGGGAAGGGGTAATGTTGCCGGTCTTCGAGTTAAATCTTAAGTACCATAAACCGGTGTACTTCGATGAAAATCTGCGCATTGAAACGCGCCTTCGGGAACTGCCAAATGTTAAAATAATATTTGACTATTTTATCTGGAATGAACAAGGTGAAAAAGTGACTTCGGGAAGTACCGTTTTGGTTTTTATGGACGCCAAAACCCGAAAACCGATTCGTTGTCCCGAATATATTTTGGAGAAACTAAAAAATTAATTCTCCAGTCGGGAAATTTTTACTTTATAGGTATTGTCGAATTTGGTGAAAATTTCTTCGGCTTCGTTCTTTCGAACTGAAATAAAAATCCTACAATCCAGTTCCAGTTTCTGGTCAATAACATTCAGGTTTTGTTGCTTGATCACCTGCATGACCTTGTTCATTTCTGGATAATCGAATTGAATGACGAAAATTTCATCTATCGTTCGCGTGATGATTTCTGAAGATTCCAAAGCCATTTGTGCCGCTGTTTTATAGGCATTGATGAGTCCGCCAACTCCCAGTTTGACCCCGCCAAAATACCTCACTACCACGATTAGAATATTGGTCACTTCAAAAGACTGGATCTGGCCGTAAATAGGCATTCCTGCTGAATTGGATGGCTCGCCATCATCATTGGCACGATAGCGCTGCTGTTCTTCTTCCTTTCCAAATTGCCAGGCGTAGCACCAGTGTCGGGCTTTGTGATGTTGCTTTTTGAGGTCTTCCAGGATCTCGTTTACTTCATCTTCTGTCTTTACCGGGTAGGCGTAACCAAAAAACTTCGAATTTCGATCTTTGAATAAAACTTCAGGAGAGGCTTTTGTGATGCTTTTATAGGTGTCTTTCATACCGCACTTCTTGCCACTAAGATGATACTTATTACTGCCAGGGCCAAACCAATCCAGTTGTGTTTGATCAGTCTTTCCCGGAAAAGAGCGATTCCCAGTAACGTTGAAAGGGTAACGATCGCTACATTATTCAGGGTAAAGAGCGTGGAACTTTCAAAATCGGGATTCCGAAGAGCCATCACCAGGAAGTAGATCGAAAAATAATTCGGAATGCCCAGAACGATCCCGCCCATTACATTTTTCCACTGAAATTTCAGTTTGTTGCTGAATGCCTGTATGGTTAGAATGCTTATTCCCGTGATTCCGGCAAATGCGAAAATAGCTGAAGAGAAAAGTCCCACATCTTCATTAGCTACATAATTAGCTTCCAGGTATTTGATGCTCGTATCGATGATTCCGCTTCCGAAGAAGACCAGCAGCGGAAAAATCAGGTTTTTTGGCTGAATATTGAGGCTTTTATTGGTTTTTATCGAACTTAGGTACACCGCAAACAGCGCCAGGATTATTCCGAAGATTTTCCCTAAACCCGTACTCTCCTGGTACAGGAAAATACCGAAAAGCACCGGGATGGCTACCGACATTTTGCTGGCGACCGCCACAACCGAAAGTCCGCTTCTTTGCGTGGTGATGGCCGCGAGATTGAAAACGGCGATGAATAAAAAACCCAGAATGATGACACCTAAAAACCAGTCTTTTTGAGGAATAACGCGAATGTCTGGATTTGGGATAAACCAGGTGAGGCCCACCGCACAGGCAACGAAATAGTTGAAAATGATCGCCTGCAGCGTGTTGATTTCAAATTTTTTAAACAGTCTGAAGATCACGAAAATGACCGTGGATGAAAGAATGCTTAAAAGCAGGTAGATCAAAATAGTTCTTTTTTAGTGGTAAACAGGTCGATCACATCTTCGCGGGTTGGTTCGAGGTTCCAGGTATGAAAACCCAGTCTTTCGGCAACTTCCGTATTTTCACGGGTATCGTCTATAAAAAGGCATTCTGAGGGTTCCAGCTCATGGGTGTCCAGGATATGTTCGAAAATTTCGGGATTGGGCTTGCGCATTCCTAACTCGTGTGAAAGATAAAACGCATCGAAGCAATTTTTAAAATCCTCATAAAAACTCACATTTTCCTGGATATAATTGATGTGGTTTTCGTTGGTATTGCTCAACAGGATCAGCAAATAATCTTTTTCTTCCGCAAGTTTCTGAAGGAATTTCAGGCGATATTCCGGGAAATCTAACAAGATCGAATTCCACGAATCCACAAAATCTTCGCTGGCCATATTAGGGAATTCTGTTCGGTAATTTTCTGAAATTTCATCGGAAGTGACAAAACCCTGTTCGTATTCCCGGTTTTTAGCGTGCAGCGCCTCCGGAAGTTCGTGGATATCGAAATCTTTCAGTCGGCTATTCATCGCATCTTTATCGAGATTGATAAAAACATCTCCGAAATCGAATATTAGGGCTTTGATCATTATAATTTTGTTTGCTGGTTCGTAAATATTTCAAGAATATCCTCTTGAATGGCGGTCTTGCAAATTCGCTCTCCTGAAAAACGCGGTGCTGCAATTCCTGAATGCATTCTAAGATTTCCCGTGAAAACGGTCGCTTCGTCCCATAAACCGGAATCGATAAACTGCTGAAGCGTTCTGCTGCCGCCTTCGATGATGACCGACTGGATCTCGTGTTTATAAAGCACCTCGCAGATCGCGGCGGCAATATTCTCTGAAAAAGAAAGTTGCTCCAGCACCACATTTTCGGGATAATCTTTTTCAGCGGTAGTTGCCGTCAGTACGATCGTTCGCTGATTTCCTGAAAATATGGCTGAATCGACAGGTACTTTCAGGTCTTTGTCGATCAAAATCCGAACAGGGTTATTCCCCGTCCAGTTTCGAACATTCAACCTGGGATTGTCTGCCAGGGCAGTGGAAGTTCCAACCAGAATGGCTGCTTCTTCGGTGCGCCACTTATGCACCAGTTGCCCGGAATATTTGTTAGTGATCCAAACAGGTCTTTTCTCAATTTTTGTTTCTGGTGCGATATATCCATCAAGAGATTGTGCCCATTTGAGGATAATATACGGGCGTTTTTGATTGTGATAGGTAAAGAAACGCTTGTTCAGGTCCTGGCACTCGGTTTCCAGGATGCCAACATTCACTTCACAGCCGGCTTCCATCAGTTTCTTAATACCGCGTCCTGCAACTTCTGCAAAAGGATCCATTGTGCCAATCACCACCCTTTTAATGCCTTTGGCGATGATGAGATCGCTGCAGGGAGGAGTTTTGCCGTAGTGGCTGCAAGGTTCTAGGCTTACATAAATAGTAGCATCTTTCAACAGCTTTTCATTACTTACGGAATTGATGGCATTCACCTCGGCATG
This sequence comes from Christiangramia flava JLT2011, assembly GCF_001951155.1. NCBI lineage: Bacteria > Pseudomonadati > Bacteroidota > Flavobacteriia > Flavobacteriales > Flavobacteriaceae > Christiangramia > Christiangramia flava. Next base: position 548,294 of record NZ_CP016359.1, on the reverse strand, counting down.
AGCTTCGCCGGCCCTGTGATGCCAGCCTTCCCCAATGATCTGTTCCTCATGAACAATCACACTACCAACCATAGGATTCGGGTAGGTGATTCCAAGGCCGTTTCGGGCCAGTTCAATACAGCGTTTTATGTATTTTTCGTGTATCTTCACCTCGCAAAAATAGAATTAATTAGCTAGAATGAGCACATGGAAAATCCGCGAAATTCAGGCGGAAGACAATCAGCAGGTTAGAAGCCTGATCCGGGAAGTTTTGGTGGAAATGGGTGTCCCGAAAGTGGGAACGGCCTATGAAGACCGGTCACTGGATGACATGACCAAGACCTACAACGCGCCGAAAATGGCCTATTTTATTGTAGAGGAAAACGGAAAAGTGATCGGTAGTGCAGGAATTGCGCCACTCACCGGGCTGGAAGAGGAATATTGTGAATTGCAGAAAATGTATTTTTTGCCCGAAGCCCGAGGTCGTGGTATCGGGATGGCGATGATGCAGCACTGCCTGGATTTTGCCCGGGAGCAGGGCTTTCAGAAATGCTATATCGAAACACTTCCTTACATGGAGAATGCTCGTAAGCTCTACAGGAAGACCGGGTTTGAGTCGGTTGAAAAGCCGCTCGGAAACACCGGCCATTATAATTGCACTGTATTTCTCGTAAAAGACCTGATGTGAAAATAAGCAGTTTCAGAGACCGTTTCCGGGAGCAATTGCAATCGCAGTACGCGGTACAGGAGATCGACTCTATTTTTTATCTTCTGACGGAAAATTACTTCGGAATCAAAAGGCTGGACCTGGCTCTGGATCCTTCTGCGGAATTAGATGAAAATCAGGAAAAACAATTGGAAACAGCTCTAGAGCGACTGCGAAATGCGGAACCGGTACAATATTTAACCGGAAAATCTGAATTCTTCGGAATGGATTTCGAAGTCAGTCATGCGGTGCTCATTCCGCGTCCTGAAACAGAAGAGCTCGTGCAGTGGATCATCGATGACCAGGCAGATGCTCATGGAGATATCCTGGATGTTGGCACCGGAAGTGGCTGTATAGCGATCGCGTTGGCAAAAAACCTTCCGAAAATGAGTGTCCAAGCCATCGATCTTTCTGAAGCAGCCTTGGAAGTCGCAAGCAAAAACGTGGAAAACAACCAGGTTTCCGTCCAATTCAGAAAAGACAATATTTTGGAGATTGAGGACTTGGGACAGGAATTTGACGTGATCGTCTCCAATCCTCCTTACGTGCGCGAACTCGAGAAAGCGAGCATGCGGCCCAATGTGCTGGAACACGAACCAAAAATGGCTCTCTATGTGGAAGACTCGAACGCGCTCATTTTCTATCATAAGATCGCGATCCTGGCCAGGAAACACCTGAAGAAGAACGGTGCCTTATATTTTGAGATCAATCAATACCTGGGCCCGGAAACTTCCAACTTAATTCAGGAAATTGGTTTTGAGACCGAGCTGAAAAAGGATATTTTTGGAAACGACCGCATGATCAAAGCCACATTCAAATGACAAAACAACTTAGGAAGATCGCCGTTTTCTGTGCTTCCAGTGATGGAAATGACGAGCACATTTACAAACAGGCCTATGAACTGGGAAGATCACTGGCCAGCAAGAAACTGGAACTGGTTTACGGCGGAAGCAAACTGGGCCTGATGGGGCAGGTGGCAAAAGGTGTTCTCGAGAATGGTGGGAAAACCATTGGCGTTATTCCAGATTTTTTAAAAACAAAGGAGGTCGTGCACACCGGTCTTCACCAGTTGATCACTACTGAAGACATGCATGAGCGTAAACTGACCATGAACGAGTTGAGTGATGGGTTTATCACGTTGCCGGGCGGTTTCGGGACTTTTGAAGAACTTTTCGAGATTGTAACCTGGGCGCAATTGGGATTGCATCAAAAACCGGTTGGATTGCTGAATATCGGTGGCTTTTACGATGAACTGGTGGCGATGTTGCGAAAAATGACTGAAAAGGGGTTGCTTCGGCAGGAAAATCTGGAAATCCTTCTTGTGGCAGATACCTTTGACGAGTTGTATGAGAAAATGCAGGCCTATGAGCCAAAGCCGGTTCCGAAGTGGATGAATAAGAATCAGACCTGAGCGTGAAAATTGAACGATTAACCATAAAGACGAAAAAGCTGAAGGAACAACTGCGATTTTATAAAGACCGGTTGGGATTTGAGCTGATTAGCTACCACGAAAAAAGTTTCTTGCTGAAAGCCGGTTATTCCGAATTGTGCCTGGAATACGATGAACATTTTACGCCTTATCATCTTGCCTTCCATATTCCCGATGAAACCGAAGAAGAAGCCGTGAAATGGATCGAAAACGAGCGTCCAGTGCTGAAAGACAATGGAGAAAAGATTATTGATTTCAGTAACTGGAAGGCAAAATCGGTTTATTTTTATGATGAAGATCATAATATTGTGGAGCTCATCTCGCGTCGCGATTTTCAAAAAAGTAAGTCGGCTCTTTTCAGTGCTGATTCGATTATTGGGATAGCAGAAATTGGGCTTTCGGTAACAGAAGTGGAACCGGTTTTCCGCAAATTACGGTCAGATTGCCTGCTGCGTCAGTACGATGGAGATCTGGAAAATTTTTGTGCGATCGGCGATGAGGAAGGATTGCTGATCTGCGTGAACCAGCATCATAAAAAGTGGTTCCCGACCTCAGATAAAGCCAAGCCGGCTTCCATAAACCTGGATTTTCAGCATCGCGGGGAACACTTCAATTTAATTTACGATAAAACAAGCATTCAACTTTCAGAAAAATAGCAAACACCAATGAGTATTGAAGAAAAGATCCAAAGCCTTCGGGAGGAACTGCAGCGGCATAATTATAATTACTACGTGTTGGATAAGCCTGAAATCAGCGATTATGATTTCGATATGAAGCTGAAAGAATTGCAGGAACTCGAGGAGCAAAATCCTGAATTTCAGGATGAGAATTCCCCGACAGTTCGTGTAGGTGGTGCGGTGACCAAAAACTTCGAGACGGTCACTCATGAATATCGAATGTATTCGCTTTCCAACAGCTACTCCAAGGAGGAGCTGGAAGATTGGGAAAAGCGTATTCAGAAGGTTGTGGAAGGGAAAGTGGAGTATGTTTGCGAACTGAAATATGACGGGGCTTCGATAAGCCTGACCTATGAAAACGGCATTCTGCAGAAAGCAGTAACCCGCGGGGATGGTTTCCAGGGGGACGATGTGACCAATAATATCAGGACTATACGCTCAGTGCCACTAAAGCTAAAGGGCGATTTTCCTGAAAAGTTCCATATTCGAGGAGAGATTGTCCTGCCTTATGAAGGTTTTGCGAAAATGAATGCAGACCGGGTGGAAGCCGGTGAAGAACCATATGCGAACCCAAGAAATACCGCTTCCGGAAGTTTAAAATTGCAGGATAGCGCTGAAGTGGCCAGGCGACCGCTGGAATGCTTGTTATATAGCCTTGCTGGAGAAAACCTGGGCATTAAGACCCAGTTTGAAGGCCTTGAGAAAGCTCGAAAATGGGGTTTTAAAGTACCCGGCGAGTCTGAACTGAAGGCTTCCATAGAAGAAGTGTTGCACTACATCAATTACTGGGACCAGCATCGCCATGATTTACCTTATGAAACTGATGGGGTGGTGATCAAAGTGAACGATCTGGCGCAGCAGGAAGAACTGGGCCACACCGCAAAATCACCAAGATGGGCAATGGCCTATAAATTCAAGGCAGAACAGGAAAGCACCATTCTGGAAAAAATAACCTATCAGGTAGGCAGAACGGGGGCTATTACTCCGGTAGCCAACCTGCAACCGGTCCTCTTGGCAGGAACGACAGTAAAACGAGCCTCGTTGCATAATGCTGACCAGATCGAGAAGCTGGATGTGCGGGAGGGCGATACCGTTTTTGTGGAAAAAGGAGGGGAGATCATTCCAAAGATCGTAGGGGTAGATTTTCAGAAGCGCGCTCAACACTCAGAACCTACCAAATATGCTACTCATTGCCCGGAGTGCGGGACCGAGCTGGTAAGAAATGATGGGGAAGCCCAGCATTACTGCCCCAATGCCACGTCCTGCCCGCCTCAGATCACCGGTAGAATCCAGCATTTTATTTCGCGGAAGGCCATGGATATTGAAGGACTAGGTGGTGAAACGGTCGTGTTGCTGGTCAATGCGGGATTAATCGATAATTACGCTGATCTCTATGAACTGAAAAAAGAAGAAGTACTTCCGTTGGAGCGAATGGCAGAAAAATCGGCTGAGAATCTGATCTCCGGAATTCAGAAATCCAAAGAGATTCCGTTTGAGCGGGTATTGTTTGCGCTGGGTATCAGGTATGTTGGGGAAACTGTTGCCAAGAAACTGGCAAAACACTTCAAAAGTATTGATGCGCTCATGGCTGCTTCGGAAGAAGAGCTCACTAATCTTGATGAAATCGGGGAACGAATTGCCTGGAGTGTTCGGGAATTTTTTGATGTGGAAAGCAACAGGCATATCGTGGACCGACTCAAAAGTTACGGGGTGCAAATGGAAATTTCCGCAGAAAAACTGGCTAATCAAACCGATAAGCTGAGCGGGAATACTTTCGTGATTTCAGGAGTTTTTGAAAAAGTTTCCAGAAATGAGCTCAAAAAAATGATCGAGGATAATGGCGGGAAAGTTTCCAGTTCCATTTCTTCGAAGACGAATTACCTGGTTGCGGGCGACAATATGGGGCCAAGCAAGCTTGCCAAAGCTGAAAATTTAGGTACCCACATCATCAGTGAAGATGATTTCCTGAAAATGCTGGAATAGCAGGGGTTACACCTGGATGCTGTATCCTTTGGTCTTCAGGTTTTGTTCCTCATCAAAATAGTAATCCAGCCTTCCTAGGTAGAGCCCGTAACAGCCAACCTGGTTCACGATCACGTTTTTGCCAGATTTGTTTTTCAGAACTGTTGGCCGGTCCAGGAACGTGTGCGTATGGCCGCCAATGATCAGGTCAATATTATTGGTTTTCTGAGCGAGTTTGACATCAGAAATCGTACTGTTCTTATAATCATAACCCATATGAGAAAGGGCGATCACCAGGTCGCATTTTTCTTCATTTTTAAGTTTGGAAGCCATGTCAGTCGCGATTTCCATCGGGTCAAGATACTTAGTCTCTTTATAGAGTTTCTGGTTTACCAGCCCCTGTAGCTCTACACCCAGTCCAAAAACGCCAATTTTGATTCCGTCTTTGTTAAAGATCTTATGGTCTTTAGTGTGGCCATCCATGACAGTATTGCTGAAATCATAATTCGAACAAATGAAGTCGAAACTGGCATGCGGTAATTGGGCATACAAACCGTCGATCCCGTTGTCGAAATCGTGGTTGCCAATGGTTGCCGCATCGTAGCGCATTTTGCTCATCAGTTTGAATTCCAGTTCACCTCCGTAGAAGTTGAAATAAGGCGTTCCCTGGAAAATGTCACCCGCATCGAGTAACAGCGTATTAGGGTTTTCCTGCCTGATTTTTTCGATCAAAGCAGCACGTCTGGCAACACCGCCCATATTGGCATTTCGGCCGTCGTTCGGTCCAAAAGGTCCAATATGGCTATGCACATCGTTCGTGTGCAGAATGGTAAGATGTTTCCCTGGTGATTGGAAAGACAGGGAAGACAGTCCGCCAAGTCCTATGAATAAACCGGCTGCTGAGGTCGTTTGGATAAAATCTCTTCTTTTCATTATTCTCTGATATAGCGGTTATCGATTCTGGCTCGGAGTGTATCGGTTTTCTTCAGGTAATCGATCAGCGCATTCCTGATCTTATAATCTACGGAATATACTTCCACGGGATTTGCAAAAAAGTTCATGTTGTCACCGCCCTGCTGAAGGTAATCTGAAGTGGCCACGAAATAATGTTTGTTTTCATCGATCGGTTGGCCATCAATGCTTGCTTTGTAGATCTTGTAATTTCTGTCTGCACGGAGCTCGATCCCACTAACGGGATGAGCGGTTTTGGCCTTGCTGAGATATTGCAGCATGTCTTTTACATCTTTTCCGGTTAGTTCCACGATCACAATTTCGTTTTCAAAGGGCATCAGTTCATAGATCTTTTTCATGGTCAGGCCTCCGGAAGGCAGTTGCGCCCGGATACCACCATTGTTCAGCAGGACGAAATCGATCTCTTTCCCTGTGCGAGACTGAAAAACAGGATTAGCCTGCTCCATTACGGCATCTGCCATGAAATTACCGATAGCGGTATTCAGATCCCCATCAGATTTTGTAAGTAATTTTGGATTGTACGCCAGAACCGAATCCATGGTTTTGTCCAGGTTCTGTTTGTAGGGAGCGATAAAGTCATTGATTTCCTCATCTTCTGAAAGTTGGGAATCAATGGGAATCCTTTTTCCTTCAAAACTTGAAATTGTTGTAGGATTATTTTTACAGCTTGAAAATAAGCTGATTACCAACAACAGGCGAATAAAACTCTTCATGATCTAAATAGGCATTAGGCTTCAAAGTTAAGACTTTATAAGGGATTGCTCCGGGAGGATGTTTATAAATTTTTTGTTGTTCTGTCCCTGGTAAAATAGTGTTATACCACTTTTGAGGTATTTATTTTTAACGGTTTCTTAACGATAAAATAAAACTTTGATATATTTAAACTACCCAATCTATCTGTATGAAAACTAGTAAATTATCGTTGCTGGCCTTGCTGCCACTTCTGCTGGTGCAGATCTACGCTGTTATGGAATCTCAAACCTGGCTGAGCAGTCTTTCCGGATTATTGTTGTTTTTTCCATTGCTCCATGGTTTTTGCTGTGAAGTGAAAAAGTCCCGTCTTAATTTTCGGGCTTTTGTAATCACGGCGGTCCTGGCAGGGATTTTCGGCTTTTTTCAACACAAAATAGGGCATTTCGGAATGATGGTTTTTTCCGGAATTTCCTACCTGTTTCTGTATCTGGAAGCGCTGAAATTTACTGAAAGAAGTGCGGCAAACCGATACATAAAGATCGTATTTGTCATATTGGTCATTCTGAATGTGTATTTTTTGGTGGGGCATCTCGAGGAATTGAAACGAAAGATATCTGATATGGGTGAGATGATCTTTTACGTATTTTACTATCTGAATCTACTGGTGATGGCCCTGATCGCGCTGGTATATTACCTGAATTCGTACTCAAAGAAATCGGTTTATTTTATTTCGCTCACGCTGGCCCTGCTTTTCGCTGATGTCTTTCGTGATATGGCATTATTTTATCTTCCCGATGCGAGCGTGGAAGTCATACAGGCCATTTTGCGTATGGCCGGGTTATTCATGGCATTTAAATTCTTCACGACCTCCGAAAAGAAGCTGCGACTCATCAATCTTGTGTAAAACTTTTTACAGGAATCACAAAGTTGTGCAATTTCAATAGCTTTCATTAATCTATTTTCAGTAATAGGTGGCTATTTCTTTTAAATATCTAATTTTGCCGCTTAGAACAAGCATGCTTAATGAGTCTGAAAAAAATACTGATCCGCAAAAAGATCAGGAAATATGCGCGGCAATCCGGGTTTGAAGAAACCGGGATTACAGGAAGAAGTGCCCTTTTGATTGCAGAAGAATTTGAAGAGCGGATCCCAGTCTTTTTGTCGGCATTGAAGAACGCAGGTTTTAACCCGGAGAATTTGGAAATTTTTGTGTGTAATCCTACCAAATTTCAAGGAGATCATCGCAGTCTTTCCGATTCGCAGGTAAACATGCGCGGTCGATTTAAAGATGAGCAGATCCTGGAATCCCTGGCAAAACCTTACGATTTCCTGCTCTGCTTTTTTGAAGAGAATTGTTATGCTGGCGGACTGTTTACCGCGCGTGCAAAGGCTCAGCTAAAGATCGGTCGCGGATGGGATGCTTTGAGCCTGTTCAATATTTCCATTCAAACCGATGATTTCCGGGAGTTTTGGGAAGAAGCTTTTAAATATTTGAAAATTTTAAAAAACACGAATTAAATGGAAGCCTTTGTTGGAACCGGTGTGGCTTTGATCACGCCTTTTAAGGAAGACTTATCGATAGATATGGATGCATTGGCAAACCTGGTGAACGACCAGATTACCAATGGTATCGAATACCTGGTGGTACTTGGAACAACCGGGGAAAGCGCCTCGTTGAATCCAGAGGAAAAAGAGCTGGTGAAGGAAACCGTAAAAAAGGCCAATAACGGCAGGCTGCCTATGGTTCTTGGAATCGGCGGAAATAATACTGCTGCGGTGGTCGAAGAATTGAAAAGTGCCAGGTTGGAAGGTTTTGATGCCATACTTTCAGTTTCTCCATACTACAATAAGCCAACGCAGGAAGGCATTTTCAGGCATTTTAAAGCGGTGGCTGAAGCTTCGCCGCTGCCGGTGATTGTTTATAATGTTCCCGGGAGAACGGCCTCTAATATCCTTCCGGAAACCATTAACCGGATGGCGCGGGAACTCGATAATATCATTGGGGTAAAGGAAGCTGCCGGGGATATGGTGCAGGCGATGAAGCTCATCAGTGTGGTGCCAGAAGATTTTATGGTAATTTCCGGAGACGACATGATCACGCTGCCTATGACACTGGCAGGAGGAAAAGGCGTAATTTCAGTAATTGGGCAGGGGCTGCCTAAAGAATTCAGCGAAATGGTACGTTTAGGGCTTCAGGCTGAAGTTTCAGAGGCTTACAAATTGCATTATCGCCTAGCACCTTCCATAGAACTGATTTTCGCGGAAGGAAATCCTTCCGGGATCAAATCCCTGCTGGCCCATAAAGGCATGATCCAGAATCATCTTCGGTTGCCTTTAGTGGAAGCTTCTGAAGCATTGCAGGATCGAATTGGAGATTTTTTGAAGCGTTTTTAAACAATCCCACCCGGGCGGTACCGGAAAAATTTCGGCTAACAGCAATAAATAAAGCTATTCCTCAGTTATTTGTCTAACTGAGGAAAGTTTTTTTTATACTCACAAAAAATGTATTTTTGCCAGATGTTTTTACGTATGATGAAAAAAGGGATTTTAGCTTTAGGGCTCTTGATGCTCGTCACTTCCTGTAGTGAATATCAAAAGCTGTTAAAAAGCGATGATACCGCTAAGAAATATGCTACTGCTGAAGAGCTGTATACACAGGGAAAAGAGGAAAAGAGCAATAAAAAGCTTCGTAAATCCATCCGCATACTGGAGCAAATAGAGCCTCAGTTCAGAGGAAAGCCACAGGGGCAGCGTTTATCATACATGTTGGCAGATGCTCATTACCAGTTGGGAGATTATTTTGTCTCTCCGTTTGAGTTCGAGCGTTTTCAGCAATTGTACGCCAATAGCGAAAAGACCGAGGAGGCTTCCTTTAAGGAAGCGGCAAGTTATTACTACAGGACTCCGCCTTACAACCTGGATCAAACCGATACTAAAAAGGCCATGGAGGAACTTCAGGAGTACCTGAATAAATATCCGCAGGGAGAATATGCCGATCAGGCCAGTGACATGGCAGCAGAATTGCAGCGTAAGCTGGAAAAGAAGGCTTTCGAGATCGCCCGGCAATATCACAAAACAGAATTCTATAAAGCGGCCATCGCTTCCTTTACCAATTTCATTGCAGATTATCCAGGAACTCCGTTTAGGGAAGAAGCTTTCTATTATCGCTTCGATTCAGCATATAAACTGGCAACGAACAGTGTGGCTTTTTTAATGGAGGAACGCCTGAAAGAGGCGAAAACCTATTACGAGGCTTATAAAAAATATTATCCCGAAGGAGAGCGCATGGAAGAAATGAACGCTTCTCTGGAAGACATCAATTCGAGACTACAAAATTTTTAATTAGGTATTATGGATTTTAAAAAGATTGACGCACCGGTAAATACCACTACAATCGACAGGAATAAGGTAGATGCCCCAACCGGGAACATTTACGAAGCTATTTCTATTGTTGCCAAAAGAGCAACCCAGATCAATTCTGAAATCAAAAAGGAATTACTGGAAAAACTGGATGAATTTGCTACTTACAATGATTCTCTTGATGAAATCTTTGAGAATAAGGAGCAGATCGAAGTTTCCAAGTTCTACGAAAGACTGCCAAAACCTCAGGCTCTTGCCGTAGAGGAGTGGCTGGAAGACAAAATTTACTGGAGAAATACCAAGGACACAGAAGACTAAGAAGTCTCGGTTATGTCTGTACTAAGCGGTAAGAAAGTTTTACTCGGTGTAACCGGCGGTATCGCTGCTTACAAAACAGCCGGTCTGGTAAGGCTTTTTATCAAATCTGGAGCTGAAGTCCGCGTGGTGATGACCCCGGCAGCCAAGGAATTTATCACACCGCTTACACTTTCAACATTATCTAAGAACGAGGTGTATTCTTCCTTTACGAATGAAGAAGATGAGAATGCCACCTGGAACAATCACGTGGAACTCGGCCTTTGGGCCGATTTCATGCTTATAGCCCCTGCTACAGCCAGTACGCTTTCCAAGATGGCGTCGGGGAATAGCGATAATTTGCTGCTGGCAACGTATCTCTCTGCGAAATGCCCCGTTTTCTTCGCCCCCGCGATGGATCTGGATATGTATCAGCATACCTCTACCAGGAACAGTTTTGAGACCCTTCAATCTTACGGAAATATCATGATTCCGGCAGGTACCGGTGAACTGGCTAGTGGCTTGAAGGGCGAGGGCAGGATGGCCGAACCGGAAGAAATTATCCAATTTTTGGAATCCTTTTTTTCTGAAGATCTTCCATTGAAAGGGAAAAAAGTGCTGATCACAGCAGGGCCTACATACGAAGCGATTGATCCTGTTCGTTTTATAGGAAATCATTCCAGCGGTAAAATGGGGTACGAGATCGCCGCCGTCGCTGCCAAAAATGGCGCGGAGGTGACTTTAGTTTCCGGGCCCACGCATCTCGATGCGCCGAAAGGAAAGATCAGGATGATGCGCGTAACCAGTACCCGGGAAATGTACGAAGCAGTCCAGGAGCATTTTACTGAGTCTGATGTTTTTATCGCTGCCGCTGCGGTTGCCGATTATAAACCGAAGAGCGTTGCTGCCGAAAAGATCAAGAAAAAGGAGGCTTCTTTAAGTATTGAGCTGACCAAGACCGAAGATATCCTGGCTAGTATGGGTGCACAGAAAAAGCATCAGAAGCTTATTGGTTTTGCACTGGAGACTAACAATGAAGAGGAAAATGCCAAAAAGAAGCTGGAAAAGAAGAATCTTGATTTTATTGTATTAAATTCATTGCGGGACGAAGGTGCAGGCTTTAAAGGGGACACTAATAAAGTAAGTATCATTTATCCCGATCGTAAGATTGATTTCGGTTTGAAATCAAAAAAAGAAGTTGCCAGAGATATTGTTCAGGAAATTATAGAATTGTTGAATGCCTAAGCTGATCCTTACTTTTTTGCTTTTTATCGCCGCCCAGCTGGGAATGGCGCAACAGCTTAATTGTGAGATCACGATCAACGCTGAACAAACCGGGCAGGCGAACCTTTCCGTATTCAAAACCCTGGAGCGATCTTTAAATGAATTTGTGAACAACACTTCCTGGATCGATCAGAAATTCCAGCCGCAGGAGCGTATTAACTGCAGTATGTTTATCACCATCAGCAGTTTTGAAGGCGAAAATTTTAATGCTAGCATCCAGGTGCAATCTTCCAGGCCGGTCTACGGAACTTCTCTGATCACGCCGGTTTTTAATTTCAGTGATGAGCAGTTCGGTTTCAATTACCGCGAGTACCAACCGCTGAACTATAGCCAGAATACCTATACCTCTAACCTGGTTTCGGTCATTTCCTATTACATATATACGATCATTGGTCTGGATGCCGATACTTTTGCACCAGATGGCGGAACTCCTTATTTTGAAGAGGCTAACCGCATCGTGACCACTGCCCAGCAGGGAGGTTCCCTGGGCTGGAAAGGTAGTGACGGGCAGCGTTCCAGATATCGTTTGAATACAGATCTTCTTTCGAATACATACGGCGAATACCGCGAGGCACTATACGATTATCACCGTCTGGGGCTGGACGTGATGCATGAAGATCTTGTTGGAGGTAAGACCGCAATTGCTGAGGCTATGGACAAATTGAAGGTGATGAATGGTCGCCGGAATAATTCCTTGCTGCTTCGGGTGTTTTTTGACGCTAAGGCTGATGAGATCGCGAAAATATTTTCTGATGGGCCAAGCATCGGGAAGCCAGACCTGGTCGAAACCCTAAACAATATCGCACCACGATATTCCAAAAACTGGAGAACAATCCGATAAATTTTCGGTTGATTCGCAGTTTTTTCTCCCTTATATTTAGCTCAAATTTAATCAGGCTTGCTAACAGCACTTTCCATTAAGAATTACGCGCTTATCGAAGACATCAATATGAGCCTCGATAAGGGTTTTACGATCATGACCGGAGAAACCGGTGCAGGAAAATCGATCATTTTAGGAGCATTGGGATTGCTCCTGGGAGATCGTGCCGACTTCAGCGCGATCAGGAATCCCGAAAAAAAATGTGTGATCGAAGGAAGTTTCGGGATCGTAAATTACAAGCTGGAAAAATTCTTTGAAAAGGAAGACCTGGATTATGAGCCCAATAGCATTATTCGAAGGGAGATCCTTCCTTCGGGCAAATCACGAGCTTTTATCAATGATACGCCGGTAAAAATCTCCGCGTTGCAGAAATTGGGTAGTTACCTGATCGATATTCACAGCCAGCATGAGACCCTGAGTCTCGGGAACGCCGGCTACCAGTTTGATGTGATCGATACAATCGCCGGCAATGAGGCCGTGTTGATTCAGTATAAAAAAGAACTTCGGAATTTTAAAGCGCTTCAGGCGCGTTTTGCCGAACTAAAGGAGGAGCAGGCCCGCGCAGCAAGAGAATATGATTATAATGTTTTCCTGCTTAACGAACTCGAAGAAGCGCATTTAAAAGAAGGCATGCAGGATGAACTCGAAGAGCGCTACGAAGAATTGAATAATGTAGAAGAGCTCACTGAAAACCTGAATGCCGCGATCAATAATTTGCAACAGGAAGAGATTGGGAGCCTGGAAACCTTGAAATCCATTCGTAACAGCCTGTCCAAAATTTCCCAATTTTCGACTTCTTATGAGTCGTTTTATGAGCGTGTAAACAGTGTGATCATTGAGCTGGATGACCTGGAGACCGAAATGACCTCTGCTTTAGATCGTATCGAGGCGAACCCGGAAGAACTGGAAATGGTCAACCAGAAACTTCAGCTGATCTATAATCTTCAGAAAAAGCATAATGCTGAAAATGTGGAAGAACTGATCGCGATCACCGAATCGCTGCGGAAAGAAGTTTCAGTAACCGAAAACGCTGAGAATTCCCTGAAGGAAATCCAGCGGGAGATCGAAGCTAAAAAAGAGGAATTGCAGAAGATCGCTTCCGAATTGCACGCGAAAAGAGACAAAATTATTCCGGTTTTCGTCGAGCAGACTGAAAAGATCCTGGCAGACCTTGGCATGCCAAACGCCAGGCTGAAAATTCAGCTGGATCAAACAGCGGAATTTTTAACGAACGGGCAGGATAAGCTCGAATGGTTTCTTGCGGCCAACAAGGGCGGCACTTTTAAAGAGATGAAAAAGGCTGCTTCGGGCGGGGAATTATCGCGTATCATGTTGGCGGTAAAAAGTATTCTGGCTGCGCAAAGCAATTTGCCAACGATTATTTTTGATGAGATCGATACCGGAGTTTCGGGAGATATTGCCAGCAGGATGGGAGAAATTCTTCAGAAAATGGGCGCAAACATGCAGGTGATCGCCATTACCCATCTACCGCAGATCGCCGGGAAAGGTTCAAGCCACTTCAAAATTTATAAGGAAGATAACGACGATGCGACGCAAACGAAGATCGTGAAGCTTGGTGAAAATCAGCGAGTGGAAGAGCTGGCGCTGATGTTGGGCGGAAATACCAAAAGCGAATCGGCCCTCGCACACGCGAAAGCACTCCTGAATTAGGCTGTCGAAATTGGCTAGTTTTCCTTTTGTTGACTGTTTCTTCTTATTCTGAAAATTCACTGTGTTGTAAAAAGCCGAAGTTTCGGCGCAATTCAATCAACTTTCCTATCTTTACAGGCTAACAACCCTAAAATAAAATCACATGTCATATAACCTGTTAAAAGGGAAAAGAGGAATTATTTTCGGGGCGCTGGATGAAAATTCCATTGCCTGGAAGACGGCTGAAAGAGTTCATGAAGAAGGAGGAACATTTGTTTTGACCAACGCACCTATCGCCATGCGAATGGGAAGTATCAAGAATCTGGCTGAAAAGACCGGTTCTGAAATTATCCCTGCCGATGCAACCAAGGTGGAAGATCTGGAAAATCTTGTGGAAAAAGCCATGGAGATCCTGGGCGGGAAGATCGATTTTGTACTGCACTCCATCGGGATGTCGGTTAACGTTCGTAAAGGGAATCATTATACCGATATGAACTACGATTTTACTACCAAAGGTTGGGATGTTTCAGCGGTTTCTTTCCATAAAACCATGCAGGTTCTTTATAAAAAAGACGCGATGAACGAGTGGGGAAGCATCGTGGCGCTTAGTTATATGGCGGCCCAGCGCGTTTTCCCGGATTATAATGACATGGCCGATAACAAGGCGTATCTGGAATCGATCGCGAGGAGTTTTGGTTACTTCTTCGGAAAAGATAAAAAGGTTCGTGTGAACACAATTTCGCAGTCCCCAACCCCAACAACTGCCGGGCAGGGAGTAAAAGGGTTTGATGGATTCATCAGCTTTGCTGAAAAGATGTCTCCACTTGGAAACGCGACTGCGCTGGAATGTGCTGATTATACGCTTACCTTATTCTCTGATCTTACTAGGAAAGTGACGCTTCAGAATTTATACCACGATGGAGGTTTCTCCAATACCGGTGTGAGCCAGGAAGTGATGGAAGCCTTTACAAAAGATTCAGAATAAACCACCAACTACCGGCTGAGTCTTCAGCCGGTTTTTTTATAATTTCATGCAGCCCCTGTATTCATTCGTTATTCCGGTTTACAATCGCCCGCAGGAGGTCAGGGAATTGCTGGAAAGCATGCTTTCGCTGGAAAATGCTCCGGAATATGAAATTCTCATTATTGAGGACGGCTCTTCGGAAAAGGCTGACCTGGTCTGTGAGCAATTTTCAGAAAAACTGAAGATCCGCTATTTTTTCAAAAAGAATTCTGGTCCCGGCGATTCCAGGAATTTCGGGATGCGCCAGGCCGCAAGCGATTATTTCATCATTCTGGATTCCGATGTGATCCTTCCGCCAGATTATCTTCAGCAAGTTCACTCTTTTCTGCAAACTACTAAATGCGATTGTTTTGGCGGGCCAGATGCTTCACATCCGTCTTTCAGCGATGTTCAAAAGGCTATTGACTATAGTATGACTTCGTTTTTCACCACTGGTGGAATTCGCGGCGGAAAAAAAGCGGTGGATGAATTCCAGCCAAGAAGCTTCAATATGGGGATTGCCCGAAGAGCTTTTGAAGCAAGCGGCGGATTTGGCAGTATTCACCCGGGTGAGGATCCCGATCTCAGTCTTCGGCTTAAAAAACTGGGGTTTTCAACCTGTCTGATTCCGGAGGCCAGGGTTTTTCATAAAAGAAGGATCGACTGGGAAAAATTTTATCTTCAGGTTCAGAAATTCGGAATGGTACGGCCAATTTTAAATAAATGGCACCCTGGAACTGGAAAGATCACTTACTGGTTTCCGCTGGTTTTCATTCTTGGCCTGATATTTTCAGTATTTCTGTTCGTTTTGGGTTATCCTTTTTTAATAGGTTTATACGCGATTTATTTTCTGGTCACGGCACTAGACGCTGCGATAAAACAGAAAAGTTTCTATATTGGCTTACTGGTGGTGCGGGCAATTTTTACGCAATTCAGCGGTTATGGATGGGGATTTTTGAAGTCTTATATCGCCATTCACCTGCAACATAAAGACCCGGAAAAGACATTCCCGAAACTGTTTTTTAAGAAATAGGCTATGGCAAAGAAGAAAAAACTGATCAAGAAATCGAGTCTGAAAACCTTCAGCTTCTTTCTCGTATTTTCGACCGTGGTCTGGTTCCTGGTGCAGTTTTCCAAAACCTATACGCAGCTCATCGAAATCCCGGTGACCTATACTAACGTTCCGCTGGATAAAAGCATTGCTGAAGACCGGCCGGAAAATATCAGCCTGCAACTGCAGGAAACCGGTTTCAGTATTTACTATTTTAAGATCTTCAACCCGGAACTGATCATTGACCTTTCGAAAGCTAATGTGGATGGCACAGACCTCGTTTACCGCATCGATGATCACGTAACCGATATTAAGGAGCAGTTACAGATCGATCTGGAAAATTCCAGGATCATCCAGGATGAGGTGCGTATTCCGTTTCAGTTTAAAAAAGAAAAGACGATCAGGATCGTTCCGCATATCGATATTTCGTATGCCGCAGGATACAATGCCGATGAACCGGTAAGGGTCACTCCAGATTCGGTTAAAATCAGTGGTCCCGAAAAGATGGTAGACACGATTGAATCTATTAAAACCAGGGAGCTGGACCTTACCAGGGTCAATCAGGACCTGGATGGCGAAGTGAAACTCGACACAAGTGGCTACGGAAAGATCAGTTTTTATGAGAATAGTGTTCGGTATTTTCAGAAGGTAGAAAAATTCACGGAAGGCAGCGTGGAGATCCCGGTGGAGGTGATCAATATCCCGAACGGCCTTAATTTGGCCTATTTTCCTAAGTCGGTGGTGGTATATTATCAGGTGAACCTGAAGCGTTTCGACAAGATCAACCGTTCTGATTTTCGTGTGGTTTGTGATTACAGCGAAATCAATGAAGGGGACGATTTTATGGTCGCCAAAGTGGTGGAAAAACCGGAATTGATCACCAATTTGCGACTCAACGAACGCCGAATTCAATTTGTGATCAAGCGATGAAGGTGATTGGGTTAACCGGCGGGATAGGCAGTGGCAAGACCACCGTGGCAGGTTTCTTTAAGGAAATGGGCATACCTGTATATATTGCAGATGATGCTGGAAAACGACTTTTGGCGACTTCCGAAAAGATCAGGCGGCAGGTGATTGCCATTTTTGGGGAAGAAGCCTATACTGAAACCGGGCCCAATCGAACTTTTATAGCCTCCAAAGTATTTCATGATAAAGAACTGCTCGAGAAACTTAACGCCATTATTCATCCGGCCGTTGCCAGTGATTTTGAAAACTGGCTGCAAGAGCAGGAATCAGCATACGTTTTATACGAGGCCGCCATCCTTTTTGAGACCGGTGGTTACATGAAATGCGACCAAAGCATCCTGGTGACCGCGCCTCGCGAGCAGCGCATAGAGCGGCTGCTCGAGCGAGATCAGACTTCCGAAGCAGCCATCCAGGCACGGATGAATAACCAGTGGAGCGATGAACGCAAGAGAGAGCTGGCCAATTTTGTGATCGAAAACACCGATCTGGATGAAACCAGAAAGCAGGTTGAACTTATCCACACAGAAATCTTAAAAGCAGGTCAAAATTCTTAATACTTCTGTTAACATTTGGTTAAACACTTTAATCTCTAAATGTTAAAATCTTACTTTTGACCGCATGAACAAGAAGCTTTTTGTCCTTCTGGTGGTCCTTATGAGTTTGTCCCTGATAGGTATCATTTTTGTCCAGGGATATTGGATTAAAAGCACGATAGACGATAGGGAAGAGCAGTTTTCTTACAATGTCAAACAGGCGTTGCTGAATGTCTCCAATGAGATCCAGAACCGGGAATTTGAAAAATACTATTTCCAGATAAAAGATCCGGATAGCACCAATAGCAGGTTAAACAATATCACTGCTACGCAGTATTTTTATTCCAGTAAGGACGATAGCCGAAACGAAACTTATTTTAATTCTGAAACCATTCTGGAAGAAGATTATAAGGTTTCTTCCGGATTTTTGCAGTTTGCGCAGGACAGTATCCAGTTCACCAAAATGATCAAAAAGAAGGTGACCGATATCATGGCCGACAATACGCTGGACGGAAACAATCTGAGTTCGAGACAGCGCATTCAGCAAATTGAAAGAGTCTCGAGAATGGAAGAGGTGGAAAAGGATATTTTGCGCTCCGCCATTGCAGAAGAAGTGAATCGCCTGCCTGTGCATAAGAGGGTTTCAGAAGACCAGATCAGGAGATTGCTCGCCCGGGAACTGAAGGAACGAGAACTGGATACCGAATTCGAGTTTGGCGTCTACAATAATTCCATAGCGACCAATCTGCATTCAGACGATTTTGAACTGGATTATCCCGCGACGTATGCGGTACCGTTGTTCACCGATCGCGTTGGAGGAAGCGGGTATCAGTTGCTGGTGAACTTTATCAATAAAAAGGAAGAAGTGCTTTCATCTGTAATATTAATGGCCTGCCTTTCGATCATTTTTACACTGATCATCGTCATTGCCTATTCCAGCGCCCTGTCACAATTGATCAGGCAGCGCCAGATCTCGCAGATTAAGACTGATTTCATCAATAATATGACGCACGAGTTCAAGACGCCAATCGCGACCATTAACCTGGCGCTGGATGCGATCAAGAACCCGAAAATTTTTACCGATAGTTCCAAGGTTTCCAGGTACCTCCAGATGATCCGGGATGAAAATAAGCGAATGCACGCGCAGGTGGAAAATGTGCTACGGATCTCGAAACTGGAAAAGAACGAACTGGACCTTAAGAAAGAGCGGCATCAGCTGCACGATATGATCAAGGATGCGATCACCCATGTGGAATTGATCGTGGAAGACCGCGGCGGATACATTCAGACGCATTTCGGGGCTTTACGTTCCTCCATCCTCGCTAACCAGGACCATTTTACCAATGTACTGGTGAATATTTTGGACAATGCGATCAAATATTCCGAAGAATCACCGAAGATCGATGTGTATACCTCGAATGTGAAGAATTACATCTGCTGTGAGATTCGGGATCAGGGAACCGGGATGAGCAAGCAGGTACAGCGAAAGATTTTTGACAAATTTTACCGGGAACATACCGGTGATATTCATAATGTAAAAGGACATGGGTTAGGTCTGGCCTACGCCAAGCAGATCATTAAGGACCACCACGGAGAAATCACGGTGATCAGTGAAAAAGGAAAAGGAAGTACATTCATAATTAAACTACCACTAATATCTTAAATATATGGAAACTGAAAACAAAAAAATTCTACTTGTAGAAGACGATCCGAACTTCGGGACGGTTTTAAAAGACTATCTCGCCATGAACGATTACGAGGTGACTCACGCGAAGAACGGGATGGAAGGATTCGAAAAGTTCAAAAAAGACGACTTCGATCTATGTATCCTGGATGTGATGATGCCTTACAAAGACGGGTTCACGCTGGCAAAAGAGATCAGGGACAAGAATGAAGAAATCCCGATTATTTTCCTAACCGCAAAGGCCATGAAAGAAGATGTGTTGAAGGGTTATAAAGTTGGAGCAGATGATTACCTGAACAAGCCGTTCGATAGCGAAGTGCTGCTGATGAAGATCAAAGCTATTATGCAGCGCAAGGCGACCGACAGTGTAGCCGACAGCAAGCAGTTTGAATTCGAAATTGGAGATTTCCACCTGAATTCCAAACTACGTTTCTTAACCTTTAGAGATGAGGAACCACAAAAACTGTCTCCAAAAGAAAATGAGTTGTTGCGTCTACTGGCTCTTCATGAAAATGACCTGATGCCAAGGGAACTTGCACTTACCAAAATCTGGAGAGATGATAACTACTTTACATCTAGAAGTATGGATGTATATATTGCCAAATTGAGAAAATACCTGAAAAAGGACGAGAACGTGGAAATCCTGAATATCCACGGAGAAGGATTCCGTTTGGTTGTTAAAAATAAAGAGGAGACCGAAGCTTAATTCATACCTTCAGTTTCCGGGAGAATACAGCATCGCGGCTCGGTGCCGCGATACTGTATTTTTTCTCTTTCCTATAGATGAACCAGTTACCAGAAAGTTCATCAAAGACTACTTACCAGAATTCGCGCAATCTTTGCATTAATTTAAGAACTGTTTTTACACAATACGTATCTTTACGGCAAACCTCAATTTGCCCCGTTTTGATGCATGCAGTAAGATATTGGTTCTCCAAGGGCGCTTCGCGCAGGATGCTCCTGCTTTTTCTTCTGCTATTCCTGTTTCAAAATTCTTTTGGGCAGAATTATACAGTGCCATCTTACATCTGGCTTGGTGATAAGGATCTTCCAACTGTAAGGGTTTCAGATACTAATTTGGAAGATATGACCATCGCTATCGCAATCGACTCGCAAGGGAATGTGTATACACTATCTTTTGGGAATGGTGTAGATAAAAGGGATAATAACGGAAACCTCATTAAATCACGATTCATAGCTTCCAACCAGCTAAATAATCCCTTGGATATCGCTATTGATTCTCAGGACCACGTTTATATAGCCGACTATGATGAAAGCGGAAGCTGTAGTACCAACGGAAAAGTAAAAGAGTTCAATCAACAAGGGCAATTGGTAGAAACTCACTATACTTCATTTTATAGACCAATTGGGATCGAATTTGATCTGGAAGATAACTTGTACGTAGCAGAATATAACGAAAGTGGTTCTGGTTGTGAAAGTGATGAACTGAGTAGGTTAAGGGTTTACCGAACGGACGGGAGTATAGCAACCAATAATTCTAACGTAGATCAACCATTTCGAGTGGCGGTTGACTCAAGAAAAAATGTCTTCTTGAGTCAAGCGGGAGGCGGAGGGAAAGTTTTGATGTTTGATGAAAATCTTAATTTAATAAAGACACTTTCCAATTTGCAGTCTCCTGCAGGATTAACCGTTGATGATCTTGATTTTCTACATGTTCTGGAATACGCTGGGCGCGTGGATTTTCAGGATTTCATTAATTATGAAGATTTAGGAATTGGGGATTTGCTGGATTTAGCGGGGGATATTCGCAATGGTATCAGAAATGAGGATTTTGTAGTCAAGATTTTTGACAGAAATCAGATATATAAAAAATCATTTGTAGATCATATCGACTTTCCTTTAGACCTAGCTTTCGATCATTGCGACAAATTATTTGTCGATAATTCAGAAGTTTTTGGAACAAACATTTTTGTTTTCGTACCGTCTCGTTTGGAATTTGATTTGGAGATGTATCGCAGATCACCAACTGCCGATATCACGCCACCCGAAGCCATTTGTGTTTCAGATTTTGAAATCACCTTAAATTCCACAGAAACAAGAAATATAACTGCGGAAGATATTGATGATGGTTCTAACGACGTTTGCGGTGACGTCACTCTGGCTATTGATAAGGACAATTTTACAGCAGATGACGAAGGGGATAATACAGTGACGTTAACCGTGACTGATGAGCAGGGGAATGAAAGTACCTGTAGCACGATCGTAAAAGTTATTGTTGAAGAGGCAGATACTCCACCAATTTTTCAGAATTGTCCTTCAGAAATTATTGAATTAGAAAATGATACAGGCCAATGTGGGGCTGTTTTTAATTTTCAAAGTCCTTCGGTAAACGATGATAACGGAACAATTACGCCTATACGGATTGATGGAAATACAGATCTAACTTCTGGCGATTTATTTCCAGTAGGAACAACTACCATAACCTTCCAGGCGGATGACGGTGTAAATGATCCCGTTACTTGCAGCTTCGATATTATTGTAAATGATGAAGAAAAACCGGTGATTGATTGTTCTGCGGGCGCAAGAGAGATCACGCTCGCCGAGGGTGAGACCTATAGTATTCCAGATTTTGAATCAGAGATAGTATTCAGCGATAATTGCGATTCCAGTCTGTCTTATTCCCAGACGCCGGGTGAAGGAACCGAAATAAACACGACTACAGAGGTGAATATTATGGTTACCGATGCCGCCGGGAACGAAAATAGCTGCAGCTTCACCGTGACCGTCATCGAGGAAAGTCCTGAGCTGCAGATCACGAACTGTCCCGGTCCTCAAACTTTTGAAGTTGATGAGAATTGCGCTTACCTCATTCCGGATATTGCAGCGATGATCGAAACCAATATTCCGGAAGCCGTAATTACCCAAAATATCGAAGCAGGTTTCGAGGTGCATGGCGATCTCACGCTTACCATCACTGCTACCTACGAAGACCAGACCGATACCTGCGAGGTACAACTGCTGGCCAAAGATTCGATCGCGCCCAGCATAACCTGTCCGTCAGATCAGTCGGAAACTATTGGCGCCGGAGAGAGTTTTCAATTGCCAAATTATGTGCTGCAGTCAGATTCTTCAGATAATTGCGCGATCGCCAGTTTTCAGCAGGTTCCGGAAGTTGGTACACAGGTCACTGAAACTACTGAAGTCACTTTGACCGTTACCGATGAGGACGGGAATGCCACCAGCTGCAGTTTTACGGTCAATATTGAAGTGACCAACGAAGAGACCCTGCAGATAAACTGTCCGCAAAATTATACCCTGCAGGCAGATGCTAATTGCAATTATTTTGTGCCAGATTTCTCGACGATCGTTACAACGAACATAGATGGGGCGACCATTGAACAGGACCAGGTTGCCGGCACGAATTTCGACCCAAACAGCGATCCTTATTTACGGGTGACCGCTACTTACGAAGATCAGTCAGACTATTGTGATATTTATTTGCTGCCGGATGACCAGATCGCTCCAACCGCTCAGTGCATTCAGGAATACCAGGTGACGCTCGATGAAGGGGAGACCGTGGAGATCGATCCGCTGGATCTGGACGGGGGAAGTGCCGATAACTGCGGAATAGCTTCCTACGCTCTAAGCCAGACGCAGTTTTCTTCCGCAGATGAAGGGGTTCAGGATATCCGGTTTACCGTTACCGATAATTTTGGAAATTCTGATGAATGTACCGTTGCGATCAGGGTAGTGGTGAACACCGCCGGAAACCAGGCGCCGCTTGCGAATCCTGATATGTACGAAACATTGATGAATACCACGCTCGAAGTTCCGGCAGGCCAGGGGATTCTTTCAAACGATTCTGATCCCGAGGGCGATGACCTGAACATCGTACTGATTGACCAAACCAGCAACGGATCCTTGAGTTTGAACGATGACGGTTCTTTCCGGTACATTCCGAATGAGGGCTTCTTCGGAATGGACAATTTCACCTACTATATCAATGATGGTGAACTGGATTCTGAAACAGTTGAGGTAAGCATTAACGTGCTGCAGCAGGAAAATCAGCGACCGGTGAGCCTGGTAGATGAATATTCCACCAGCGTCAATACGGTCCTGGAAATCAGTGCGCCCGGTGTGCTGGCCAATGACTACGACCCGGAAGGCGACGAAATTTTCGCGTACCTCAATAGTGACCCAACGCACGGAAGTGTGACATTACTGGAAGATGGTTCGTTTACCTATACGCCAGATCCCGATTTTGTAGGAGTAGATCGTTTCAGTTATTATGCAACCGACGGTTCAGGGGAAGGTCTTGCCACAGTTACCATCAACGTGCTGGATGACTCCCAGGGTTATCCTGTTGCCAATCCCGATAGCTACACGACCGCTTTCAATACAACCTTGAACATTTCCGAAGAAAATGGTATCCTGGCCAATGATAATGATCCGAATGGCGACCAGATTTTCGCTGTTTTGGTGGATGATGTGACTAATGGTACCCTGGAACTGAACGCTGATGGCTCCTTTACCTACACTCCTAATAACGGCTTTTCAGGGGAAGATCAATTCACTTACCATGCGACCGACGGGCAGTTGAATTCGGGAACCGTGACCGTCACTATTTTCGTAGAGGCCGGGCAAACGGGCTATTTTCGCTGTGCCGAAGATCTTACGATTTTTCTTCGGGAGAATGCTGATTTTACGGTGGATATCACCACCCTGTATTCCGGCAATGTCGAAGGGATCAATGTGGAAGCGAGCCAGTTGGTTTTTGGCTGTGAGGATATTGGGGAATCAGAAATCACCCTGACCTATTCCGGAGCTCAAAACGGCAGTTGTGTGATTCCCGTAACCGTGCTCGATCGTGCTGCTCCAGACCTGCAATTACGTGATATGACGCTGCAAATTGGCAGCGAAGGTATCGCCACGCTGCGTTTTGAAGATATCGATAATGGGTCTTCTGATTTCTGTTCCGATACGGTGCTTTATGAACTGAGCCGGGAAGAATTTACCTGTGACGATCTGGGCGAAAACCTGGTGGAAGTAAGGGCAACCGATGAATACGGAAATACCACGACCGGAACGGTCATAATCACCGTAGAGGGTGACAACTGCGGAACGCTTCCGCCGGGGACCGAGTACACGTTCGTGTACCCAAATCCCAATTCCGGAAGCTTTAAAGTGGCTACGCCATCTGATGTAAGCGTGACCAGAATGGAAGTTTTTGACCATCGGGGACGCTTTATCGCCGGTCAGGATTACAAAGGTGATTTTATGGAATATTCCATGGATATTGGTCCTTTACAGGAAGCTGCCTACGTGCTCAAGATCATGACGAACAAAGGCATGCTCGTGAAACGGATCATTATTAAGAACTAATTCGGGATTCGATAAAATCAATAATTCTTTTGGGATCTTCCTGGTAATCGAACCAGTTGATGCGCTCATCTTTTCGGAACCAGGTAAGTTGCCTTTTGGCAAATCTTCGGGTGTTTTTCTTGATTTCTGAAACAGCTGTATCCAGGTCCCATTTTCCGCCGAAATATTCAAACAGCTCTTTGTAGCCCACCGTGTTCAAGGCGTTTAGTTGCCGTTGGGGATAAACTTTCCGCGCCTCTTCAAGCAATCCTTTTTCCATCATGAGGTCCACGCGGCGGTTGATACGCTCATAGATCACTTCTCTTTCTGCCGTCAAACCTACCGGAATAACGGTAAAATCTCTGGGTTTTTTAGGTTTATTCAGAAAGGAGGAAAAGGTCTTGCCGGTCCCGATGCATATTTCCAGCGCCCGTATAAGACGGTGTGGATTCTGAACGTCAGCCGTGCGGTAATAATCGGGATCCAGTACGAACAATTCTTTCTGAAGCCGGTCGATGCCTTCTTCTTCCAGCTGCTGTTTCAGTTTAAGGCGAATAGCCGGGTCAACTTCAGGAAAATCATCGAGTCCCTCGGTAATGGCTTTTAAATAAAGTCCGCTGCCGCCAACCATGATCGCTATATCTTGTTGCTGGTAAATTTCTTCGAGTTTCCTGATCGCATCCCTTTCAAAGTCGCCAACCGAATAATTTTCAGTAATCGATATATGCTGAATGAAATGATGTGGAGCGGCGTCCAGTTCTTCGGGTTCGGGAACGGCGGTGCCTATTTTCAGTTCCTGGAAAAACTGCCGCGAGTCGGCTGAAAGGATTTCTGTTTGAAAATGACGCGCCAATTCGATGGAAAGGGCGGTCTTCCCAATGGCTGTAGGTCCCGATATGGTGATAAGGTATTTAGGCATTCAGCAAATGTCCGCATTTATGACAATAATGAGCCGTATCCAGGTGCTTGTCTTCGTTGCAGTTCGGGCAAACCTGTGTGTTGCCATGATGACCGTCTGCACCCATCCGGTTATACTCCGCACTCACGATGCCGGTTGGAACCGCGATGATGCCGTACCCCATGATCATGATGAGTGATGCGATAAACCTTCCCAGTGGTGTGATAGGAGCGATGTCGCCAAATCCTACCGTAGTAAGCGTCACAATACACCAGTAAATGCTCAGCGGGATATTGTCAAAACCTCCATTTTCGCCTTCTATGAGGTACATGAGGGTTCCGGCAATGACACAAATGATCAGCACCGCGAAAAGAAAAACCAGGATCTTTGCCTTGCTGTTCCGAAGGGCGGATGCGAGTTTATTGGATTCCCCGATATAACGTGTCACTTTAAGTATCCTGAAAACGCGTAAGAGGCGCAGTGCCCTGATGGTGAGCAGCAAATTCTGCCCTCCGAAGAAAAAACTGATATAGCTCGGAAGCGTGGAAAGCAGGTCTACGATCCCGTAAAAACTGAAAATATAGTGACGCGGCCGTTTGATCACGATGATCCGCAGGATATATTCGATTGAAAAGATGATGGTGATCACCCACTCAGCGATGTAAAAAGTGTCTTCGTATTTCGTGTTGATCGAGGTGATGCTCTCCAGCATGACCAGCACGACGCTGAAAACGATAAAAAACAGCAGGACAATATCGAATAGTTTTCCGGCAGGTGTATCGGCTTCATAAATGATCTCATGAAGTTTCTGTTTCCAGGCTGGATATTCGGGATGTTTCAATTGCTGCTGATTTCGGCTTTAGTCAAATTTAAGTATTTTCTTTTAGCACGATGAGCGATTGCTGCTGAACAGCGAGAATTTCATTGAAGAATTTCTTCAATCCCTCGTAATATTCTGGTTCATAGACATTTTTAGCAAGATTCACACGGCATTGTACGTTCAGGATCTTTTCAGAAGCCTGGTTGGCTACAAAAAGCAGGGAACCGGCATTTCCCGGAAGCCTGATCGCTTTCTGGCCGGGCAGTTTTTCTACGGAATAACCTTCAGGAATCTCAATTATAGCGGAATACGTAAATGCATTCTTATATCCGAAATCGATAGGATATTGCCTGAAATCCAATTGGAACGGGTTCTCTTCCGCCAGCTCAAAACTGAACGGATTCAGGTAGATGCGATCGTCGATCTTATCGGCGCTGCTGCTCAGAGTATAGTGAATATTCAGCGGTTCATCCCTTTCGTCCAGGTTCGCGGCAAGAATGTTCAAAAGTTCCGTTTTCTCTAGTGGCCGGGAAGTTTCCCTGGCTGCCTGCTGAAGGGAATTCTCATCATTTTCTTTTCGGAATTCATAGGCAAAATGCCCTGATAAGATCTGCTGGGAAGAACCTTTTATCGAGCCATCAGGCATCACCATCAGCGAATCCCTGAAATTGATCTTGGAATATTCAGTAGGATTTAGGTCTACCCATTCGCTGGTTTCTTCCGTAGTTAATTTCCGGGCGTAATTATTCAGGGCGCGCATAGGAAGATCACCGAAGGCCAGGGTTTTTTCACTGGCGTCCAGCAGGTACTTATTATCTTGCAGTTCCAGATTTACAAGGAAATAATTGAATTGGTTCAAAACCGGGTGTAGCCGGCTGATAAATCCAAAATTCCTGGTAGCCGACATGACCGGGTATGCTTTAAAACCTTCTTCACGGTACAAACGTAACAACAGGGAATTGAGCGTCATGATGTTGCCGCTACCCTGACTGAGAAGATCCTTTATGGTAATATCGTTGTAGATTTCCATTCGGCCGTTCCAGGAGTACGAATCCTGTACAAAATGGTAAATTTTACGGGCTTTTTCCAGATCGTTCGGTAAAGAACTGATCGCTTCCGGAAGTACGCCTTCTACATCAGCTTTTTCCCATTGTTTACCAATGCCCAGGTGATCCCGTATCTCTTTGTTAACGTCTTTCCAGCTTTTGCTGAATCGTACTTCATAGCCATCCGAAGGCCTTGTGAAGGTATTCATTTCATATTTTAATCGGCTTTGGAAGTTATATGCGCTCGTCATATAAGCTTCGGTGCGAAAGGCCGGAATGTCCTTCATGGCATATTTTGTCTGGATACAATCAGCCGGATTTCGTGAAATTCCCATGCTCAGGCATCGTTCAAGAACTTCGGTCTCTTCAGTATCCAGCTTCAAAGTACCGACCAACGTGGTAAAATACTCGTAATTAGCCGGGATCTTCGCGGTAAACTCACTGTACAGTTTAGGCAGGTCAGACTGGAAATCCCAGGTTTCGAAATAATGGATGAAAGGAGAGATCTTCTTGTAGGAATACACGATCACGTCCCCTGCTTCCACATCTGGCAGGGTAAAAGTTTTGATGATCCGGTTTTCGGTTTCTTTGCTGTAAACCTGTTCCTTCGAAATACTTTTTTTAACGATACCGCCATTCACCCATTTGTAATTCGCCGCTTCCAGGTCTTTCAGGGTTTCCTGAGTATCGCCATTATCATAGGCGATTGAGAGCGGGATTTTGACCGTGGCTTCATCTTCCACTCCCTGTTTATCCAGAATCTTGATCTTGATGATATACTTGGTTACGAGGTTGTATTCTTCGTCATCATCAATTTCCGTAAAGCCTTTTTCGTAGATCACCAGCGCGTGCGCCACGCTATCTGCCGGATACGAATCACTGAGAAGATCTTCTTTGGTGACGACAGCATTTAGATCGTTATAGTTTTGAGAATGTAATAAAAAAGAAAAAAATAATAATAGAGTAGTAGTAAACAGTTTATTCATGAACTGATAATTGAACGATTTTAAAATGGTGCTTTTTCCGGAGGTAGCTCTGGATGATATGCTGCGCATCGCGATTGTTGCGCATGGGAGTGATGATAGATTTAATGATATCCAGATTGTTGATCTGGTAATTCAGGTTGAAATAACCGCTGCCTTTAAACTCTCCGTCTTCAATGAGGATCGCACATTTTTCATCAATATCGCGCCCTCGCCCGATGAGGATCATATTCTGATTTTCATAGGAATAACGGGTAATAAGCTTTTCTACGCGTTCGTTATAAGCCTCTGCCGGTTCCTCTTCGATACAGGCGCCATGACAGCTTTTAATAGTGTAATTGAAGCAATTGCCGCTGCCATTATGAACGCCGCCAAGGCGGGAGCAGAGTTCGTACTCCTCGATCCAGGCTTGCAATGAATTCTTGGCAGAACGAAGGGTGCTAAAGGTCGTGATGCTTTTCTTGGTCCTGCTGGCCTTCCCGATCTTCAGGTTGATATACCCGTTATCATCCTTGAAATGATACAGCGCATGGCTGAAAATATCCCTTTTTAGCGCACGGTTATATTTTGGTTTGAGCTCCTTGATTTCCTGGTTTTCTTTCAGAAGGGCAAGCAGCTCGTTACCCGTGTTTTCAAAAGAAACTGAAGCCACTTTTTTCTGCATTTCACGGGACTTGGCGTTCTCGTTAGTAAAATGCTGATTAATGCGCTTCCTGATGTTTTTGGCCTTACCCACATATATGATCTCACCATTTTCGTCGTGGAAATAGTAAACGCCGGTAGAACTGGGCAGTTCCTCCAGGATGTGCACCAGCTTGGTATCCAGGCTGCGCTTCGGTTCTTTCCGAATATGGGTTTTAAGAATGTTCTTTTCCACATCCTTATTCAGCAGCATTTTGAACAACTTCACGGTTGCCTGTGCATCACCTGCAGCACGATGCCGGTCGCTCAGCGGGATTCCCAGCGCGCGAACCAGTTTTCCAAGGCTGTAAGATTGTAAACCGGGAATCAGTTTTTTAGAAAGTTCTACGGTACACAGGCTTTCACGCTCGAATTCATAACCGAGTCGTCTAAATTCTGTGCGCAAAATTCGGTAATCAAATTTGGCATTATGAGCCACCAGGACACAGTCTGTGGTGATCTCTACGATCCTTTTTGCCACCTCATAAAATTTGGGAGCATTGCGGAGCATCTCATTATTGATGCCGGTAAGATTCACCACGAACGGCTGAATGGGCTGTTCGGGATTCACCAGGCTGATGAACTGGTCAACAACCTTTTCCCCGTCAAACTTATAGATGGCGATCTCGGTGATCCCCTCTTCATTATACTTTCCGCCGGTAGTTTCTATGTCTAATATTGCGTACAACTATTCCTCCTTAATTATAATTTCGTTCCCCGAAAATGCTGCTTCCAATTCGTACCATTGTCGTGCCACATTCGAGCGCGATATGGTAATCGCCACTCATGCCCATGGAAACCTCTGTAAGTTCCGGGAAATCTTTCTGAAAATCCGCAGCAATGTGCTGTAAACGTTCAAATTCCTGCCTGACCTGCGCCTCATCATCTGTAAAAGTGGCCATTCCCATCAGTCCAACGATTTGTGCATGTTTCATTTTCTGATAGGCTTCAGATTCCAGGATCTCTCGGGCTTCGTCCCGGGATATACCAAATTTGGAATCTTCTTCAGCGATCTTGATCTGCAACAGGCAATGAATCGTTCTTTCGTTCTGCTTTGCTCTTTTATTGATCTCTTTCAGTAATTTCAGGCTGTCTACGGCGTGGATCAGGCTCACATAAGGCGCCATGTATTTCACCTTGTTCCGCTGAACATGCCCTACCATGTGCCATTCGATATCCTTCGGAAGCTGCTCCCATTTATCGGTCATTTCCTGGATCTTGTTTTCTCCAAAAATACGCTGACCGGCCTCGTAGGCCTCCATCAGGTCTTCGTTGGGTTTTGTCTTTGAAATGGCCACGAGTTTTACACCTTCCGGAAGCTCGCTTCGGTATTTTTTGATATTCTCTGAAATCGTCATTCTAAAATTAACTTTTCCGCTCAGGTTCACCCACCTGAAGTAGGGATTGGTGGCTGGTTAGTCTTCAGAACTCGTAGATAGTGAGACCACTACGTAATTTGGGCTCAATATAAGTACTTTTTGGCGGCATCGTCAAATTTTCATCGGCAATTTGTTTAATTTCTTCGATGTTCGCCGGTAGCATGCCAAAACCCACCTGAAATTCCCCGCTGTCTATTCTTGTTTTTAATTCGATTAAATCATTACGACCGTGGACATACGTGATCCTTTTGTCGTGCCTTAGGTCCTCGATTCCCAAAATTGGCTTGAGAATTTTTTCGTACAGGATAAATGAATCAAGCCTGCTTAGAGAATCTGAAAATTCATAATTCGTATGTCGCAGGTACAACGAGTAAAATTCCCCGTCCAGATACATGTTAAAATGGTGCTTTTTGGAGGGTTTGTAGATCTCAAAACCGCGGTTCTCGATCCGGAACCATTCATCCAGCCTGATGAGAAATTCTTCTTTGGAAAAACCATTAAGATCGGTCACCAGCCTGCTGTATTCATAAATACGCAAATTGCTCTCAGCGATGAGGTAGCTCATAAAATAGTTGTAGGGTTCCTCTCCGGTGTGATCTGGATTCGCATCTTTACTTTCCTGGGCCAGTAAATACGAGGAAGCACTGCGGTGATGCCCGTCTGCAATATAGATCTTGGACATGGCACCGAATTCTTTCCTGATCTTGTTCACATTTTCGTCGTCGCAAATCTTCCAGAGCGTATGTAGTTCCCTGTTGGCCGTCGCAAATTCGTATTCCGGTCGTTGTTTCATGGTTTCAGCAAGCACGGAGTTGATCAACTCACTGTCTGGGTACGTGAGGAGCACCGGTTCGGTGTTGAAACCAACAACTTTCAGGTATTCTTTAAAAATCTGTTCCCGAGGGGCAATGGTGTCTTCGTGTTTTTTGATCACGTTGCGTTCGTAATCCTCTGCGCTGGCAGCTGCAATGATTCCGCAGCAACTGTTCCCACGACTTTTGATCTTATAAACGTAAAAACAAGGCTTGGGATCCTGTATGAAAGTTCCTTCCTCGCGAAATTCGAGGTATCGGTTTCGAACCATCTCGAAGCGTCGTGCACCGCCAATGTCATGCTGGAATTTATATCCCGGGTTTACGATATGCAGGAAGGAATACGGGTTGTATTCCAGTTGTGAGCGCAATTCGGTCTCACTGTAATCTTCATAAGGCCGGGAAGCGACCAGGCCGGCGTATGGTCTGGCCGGTCTCACCGCCTTAAATGGAAGTATCTTCGTCAAATTCTATAACAAATTAGTGAAACTTGTTCCCTGTTTCCTCCTGGTATTTTTCTGAAAAACTTCGGAAGGAGTTACGGGCTCAGGATAACAAGTGAAACTTTTTTAGCTGCTGAATTGGGCTGAAACTTTTTCAGCTTTTCGGTTTTCAGAATAATCATAGAAACCTTCACCAGATTTCACCCCGATCTTTCCGGCACGAACCATATTGGTCAATAGCGGGCATGGCGCATATTTTGGGTTTTTGAAACCTTCGTACATCACCTCAAGTATGGAGTGGCAAACGTCCAGACCAATAAAATCGGCCAGTTGCAGAGGGCCCATTGGGTGCGCCATTCCCAGTTTCATGACCGTGTCGATCTCGTAAACACCGGCCACGCCATTGTAAAGCGTTTCGATAGCTTCGTTGATCATTGGCATGAGAATCCGGTTGGCGACGAATCCCGGGTAATCGTTCACTTCTACCGGCACTTTATTCAGTTTTTTGGAAAGATCCATCACGGTTTCCGTAATTTCATCACTGGTGTTGTATCCACGAATGATCTCCACCAGTTTCATCACTGGCACCGGGTTCATAAAATGCATCCCGATCACTCTTTCCGGGTGAGAAACCACCGAGGCGATCTGTGTTATGGAAATGGAAGAAGTGTTGGACGCCAAAATCGTATCTTCCGAAGTTGCTTCGTCGAGCTCGCGGAAAATCTTCAGTTTTAATTCGGTATTTTCGGTCGCGGCTTCCACCACCACGCTGGCATATTCCACGCCTTCGGCAATGCTGGTATAGGTCGTGATATTGTCAAGTGTCGCCTGTTTATCTTCTTCCGTGATCTTTTCTTTAGCGACCATCCTGTCTAAATTTTTGGAAATGGTTTCCATGCCCTTTTTCAGGCTTTTTTCACTGATGTCGATTAACTGAACCTTGTATCCGTACTGGGCAAAAGTATGGGCAATTCCATTCCCCATCGTTCCTGCTCCAATGACTGCTATATTTTTCATTTGTTCTATGTTTTGTTTTTTGGAGTAATTCGCTCCTTTTTATTTACTGAAACTGGCTATGATCTGGTTGGCTATTTGCAAGGCTTTGGCGCCTTGTGAAAGGGTCACGACCGGTTCCTGGTCTTCCACGATTGCATCGGCAAAAGTTTCCAGCTCATCCAGGATGGCATTGTTGGGAGAAACCGAAGGATTGTCGAAATAGATCTGTTTTTTCACGCCTTCCGCATTCTGAAGGATCATCGCGAAATCATCAGGGTCTTCCGGTGCATCTTTCATTTTGACCACTTCACAGACTTTTTCCAGGAAATCTACTGAAATGTAGGCGTCTCGCTGAAAAAAACGGGATTTTCTCATATTCTTCATCGAAATCCTGCTCGCTGTGAGGTTTGCCACACAGCCATTTTCGAATTCGATCCTTGCGTTGGCAATATCTGGGGTATCACTGATTACCGAAACACCGCTGGCATTCATATTCTTTACTTCTGATTGGACCACGCTTAGGATCACGTCGATATCGTGGATCATCAAATCCAGCACCACCGGAACATCAGTTCCTCTGGGATTGAATTCAGCTAAGCGATGAGCCTCAATAAACATGGGGTTTTCAATACGATTGGCTACCGACTGGAAGGCCGGGTTGAAGCGCTCCACATGACCAACCTGCCCTTTTACGCCATGTTTTTCAGCCAGAGCGATCAGTTCTTCAGCTTCTTCAAAAGTATTGGTAATGGGCTTTTCAATAAAAAGATGTTTCCCTGCGGAAATGACCTTTTTGGCCACTTCAAAATGGGAGAGGGTAGGAGTAACCACATCGATCATATCGGCATCTGCGATAAGTTCATCCAGATCTGAATAAGCGCGATACCCAAATTCTTCGGCTACTTTCTTCGCATTTTCATGATCAGCATCGTAAAAACCGATGAGCTCGTATTTATCAGATTGCTTTAAAAGTTTCAGGTGGATTTTTCCAAGATGTCCTGCACCCAGAACGCCGGCTTTCAGCATATTTTTGCATTTTTCACAAAAATAGCATTTTGATTGTAAATAGTTTATAATTCCGGGAACGAATCCGGCCGGAAATGGGTTGGATTTTTCCGTTTGGATTCTCTATTTTTAAGGTCTTAAAGCAATCTGGAATTGAAAGATACTTACCGACATCAGGGAAAGCGGCAGCAACTGGTTAGAACCGTGAAAAAGAAGGGCGTGAGTGACGAACGGGTACTTGCGGCCATTGGGAAGATCCCGAGACATCTTTTTATGGACAGCAGTTTTGAAGACCATGCCTACCAGGACAAGGCGTTTCCCATCGCGGCAGATCAAACGATCTCGCAGCCTTTTACCGTGGGGTTTCAATCGCAGTTGCTGGAAGTGAAACGTGGCGAAAAAGTGCTGGAAATTGGTACCGGAAGCGGTTACCAAACGGCCGTGCTTTGTGAGCTGGGAGCCAAAGTGTATAGTATCGAAAGGCAGCGCGAATTGTTCAAAAAGACCAAGGTTTTCCTTAGTAAAATAGGTTATCGCCCCAAATACCTCAGTTTTGGAGATGGATATAAAGGCCTGCCGGAATATGCCCCTTTTGATAAGATCATCGTGACCGCCGGAGCGCCGTTTGTTCCAAAAGATCTGCTCAGCCAGTTAAAAGTAGGAGGCAGGCTGGTGATCCCCGTTGGCAGCGAAGTACAAACCATGACGCTTTTCATTAGGAAATCACCCAAAGAGTTTGATAAGACCGAATTTGGCGCTTTCAGGTTTGTGCCGCTTCTGGAAGACAAGAACTGATGGCTGCAAGTTATGTCACGCCTCGTTTAGTGCTGCGACCCACCGATGAACGGGATGCCGAATTCTTTTTCGAATTGCTGAATTCTCCCAAATGGCTGGCCAATATTGGCGACCGCCAGGTTTATTCCGTAGAAACTGCGGAAAGGTATATTGCTGAAAGGATCGTGGCTCAGAGAGAAAAGTATGGTTATGCCAGCTTTACGCTGCTGCGTCGCGAAGATTCGGTCAAAATTGGCGTTTGCGGTTTGTATCGCCGGGACGGTTTACAGCTGGTAGACCTGGGCTTTGCACTGCTTCCGAAATATGAAGGGTTCGGCTATGCTTTTGAAGCCTGCCAGGAGCTGATCCAAAAAGCTTCCGAAGATTTTAAGATCGAAGAACTGGCGGCAATCACTCTTCCGCAGAATGTTGCTTCCAGAAAATTACTGGAAAAACTCGGTTTTCAGTTCGAGAAATTTTTCCATTTACCGAACGATGAAAAAGAGCTCTGCTATTACCTGAAATGAAAAAAGCCCGGAAAACCGGGCAATTTATATCAAAACAGCTTGTTTTATTTCGCTGATTTATCTTCTACAGGTTTATCTACCACCAGTCTTTCAGGGCGGTTAGCCACTTCCCAGGCAGTAAGGAAAACCAGTTGGGCCCTTTTGGCCAGCATGTCGTAGTTGATCTTGTCTGGCGTATCGGTCGCCTTATGATAATCGGCATGCACCCCATTGAAATAAAAAATGATCGGCACATTGTGCTTGGCAAAATTGTAATGATCGCTTCGGTAATAAAAACGGTTTGGATCATTTTCATCATTATAAGTGTAATCCAGATCCAGATTCATGTATTTTTTGTTCACGTTTTCACTAAGCTTGTGAAGATCGGTGCTCAATTTGTCACTTCCAATAAGGTAAATGTAATCAGCTTTACCTTCATGGTCTGGATCTACACGACCAATCATATCAATATTCAGGTCGGCTACCGTATTTTCCAGTGGGAAAACAGGATTATCTGTATAATATTTTGAACCAATAAGGCCTTTTTCTTCTCCGGTCACATTCAGGAACAGGATGGAACGTCTTGGAGTATACCCATCTTTAGCCGCTTTGTGAAACGCCTGCGCGATCTCCAGGACTCCCACAGTTCCGGAACCGTCATCATCGGCACCATTGAAAATGTTTCCGTCTTCGTCCATTCCCACATGGTCATAATGCGAAGAAATAACTACGATTTCATCAGGTTTTTCCGAGCCTTTCAGGAAGGCCATCACATTTTCAGTAGACTCGATATTGCCTCTTTTGAAATAAGAAGGGTCTACTTCCTGGAAATAATCATCGTTGCCCATGGGCGATGGAAGATCAAGGCTCTGATATTCCTTTTTCAAATATTCTGCAGCCATTTTTTGTCCCGGCTCGCCGGTTTCGCGTCCCTGGAACTCGTCGCTAGCAAAGGTGAACAGGTGATCTTTCAAATCTGAAGCCGTGATGGTGTTCGCATAGGCCATCGGGTCGGCATTGTCAACATTCTTTTGTCGCGCACCGCAGGATACAAGAATTGCCATCAAAGCAATTGCCAGTAAATTTTTCATTGTTGTTTTAATTTTTTAATAAGGTTCGGAAAGATACTACTAAAACGATAAATGGCCAGCCGGTTTTACTGATTTTCCAGGGCTTCCTGTATCGCTTTTTGAGCCATTGGCTGCATGACGTCATATCCGGCTGAGGTAGGATGCACGCCATCTTCGGAATATTCGATTGGCAGCCCGTCGCGATCATCCTTCATTTTGCTGAAATAATCCAGGTAAACCAGTCCGTTTTCCGAAGCGTAATCTTTTAACCAGGAATTGATCGATTTGATCTTGACTACCGGTTCCAAACCGGGTCGCCAGCGATAATCGTAGACAGGCAGGATCGACGACAGCACCACTTTGATATCATTTGCCTGAGCCAAAACGACCATGGAACGAATATTATCAGTGATCATTTTTTCTGAAGAATAGCCAGTATTTCCCGCAATGTCATTGGTTCCGGCCAGGATCACGACAACTTCGGGTTGGAGATCGATCACGTCCTGCTGAAACCGGATGAGCATTTGCGGAGTAGTTTGCCCGCTAATGCCACGCCCCACGTACTTATTTTCTGAAAAGAACTGCGGATGCATGTTCACCCAGCCTTCAGTAATGGAATTTCCCATAAAAACAGCTACCGGAGGCTCGCTGATAGCTGCGTTGGCTTCCTGGTATTTCTGAAGGTTTGGCCAGTCCTGGTTCATGATCTCTGGATATTTTTCACGTTCTTTCTGGGCAAAGATAGCGGTTGAGAATAGCAGAAAAAACAGGCAGAATGATGGTCTCATATTTTTTTCTGAAAGATAGTTGAAATTTGCTGAATTTCAGCCGAATGGAAAACTGCCAAAAAATCGACTCAAAAACTTTAAAAAAACCTTGTGGGGAATTGAAAAAGCTTCTTATATTTGCATCCGCTAACGGAGAAATGGCAGAGTGGTCGAATGCGGCAGTCTTGAAAACTGTTGAGGGTCACACCTCCGGGGGTTCGAATCCCTCTTTCTCCGCTGATTAAAAGTCAGAATTTACTAAAAAGCCCGAAAACACTGCGTTTTCGGGCTTTTTTAATTTTATTTCATATCAAAAAAAGGCATATAAATGCATCAAATAGGTGCTAAATTCGGTGCTGCTTTTATGTTGAAAAAAAGCAGCACCGAATTTCATGTAAAGCCTTTATTATCGGTATCTTACAGAGGTGTAACTTGCATGCTTTTTTAGAATATAGCATGTAAAATAGGTTCTGAAATGTATAATACTTATTCCGTAATTTTTTTCCCGAAAAATAGCAATGGTAATAAACAAGGTCTCGTGCCAATTTACCTTAGAATAACGGTGAATGGCAGGCGTTGTGAATTGAGCATTAAACGAAAAATTCCCTTAAAATCTTGGAATCCCAAAACTGGGTCAATGAGAGGGAAAAACGGGGATGCTGGTGAGTTCAACAGATATTTGAACAGCATTCGTAATAGAATTGATAGGATTTATGAAGACCTGGTCAAAGAAAAGGCTGATTTCACTGTTGAAACCATTCGAGATATATACACCGGAAAAAATAAAGATAGAAAGATGCTATTAGAAATTTTTCAGGAGCATAATGACCAGGTTGAGAATTTAATCGGAAAAGATTTTGCCTATGGAACCTTTGAAAGATATCGAACTGCTAAAAAACATGTTGAAGAGTATATTTTAAAAGAATACAGATTGAAAGACATTCCTGTAAAAAATGTAGATCATTCCTTTATTACCGGATTTGAGTATTTTTTAAAAACTAAAAGAAAATGTAGTCACAATACTGCTGTAAAATACATCACCAACTTTAAAAAGATAATCAGGATAGCTATAGCAAATAACTGGATAAATAGAGATCCATTTTTACATTGGAAAGCCAAACTGAAAATTGTAGATCGGGAATTTTTATCAGAGGATGAGATTCAAAAACTAATTCAAAAGAAATTTCAAACAGATAGGCTGGATTTAGTAAAAGATATCTTTCTTTTTTCCTGTTTTACAGGACTTGCGTATGCTGATGTGAAAAAACTTTCAGAAAATAATTTGGTGATTGGAATTGATGGAAATAAATGGATAAAAGTCAATAGGACAAAAACCGATTCTCGAACTAATATTCCGCTACTGCCCACCGCCCTTGAAATAATAAAAAAATATTCTTATCGACCGGATGCTTCAGCAAAACTTTTGCCCATCCTTACTAACCAAAAGATGAATGCCTATTTAAAAGAGATAGGGGATATTTGCAAAATTAAAAAGAATCTAACCTTCCATTTGGCCAGGCATACTTTTGCAACTACCATTACTCTTTCTAATGGAGTACCAATAGAATCAGTGAGTAAAATGTTAGGCCACAAAAATTTGAAAACTACGCAGCATTATGCCAAAATACTAGATCAGAAAGTTAGTCAGGATATGTTGGCATTAAGGTTAAGAATGACTAAGAATGTAGAATTTTATCCAAGTACATCTGCGAAAAAAACAGATGAACTTGGAGAAGCTAAGAAAAGTAATTAGCATCCGAAAAAAACGGGGTTTCTATTTGGGTAAACTAATATTCAATTTCTGTTTATTACTTTAAATCACAATTTCTAAAACAGATGCTTTCTATTTTCCACCTAATAGGATCCGTTCTATTCGTTCTTCTTGTTTTATTATTGTTTTAATACTAAAACAGAATGCTTTTTCCCTTAAGATTATAAACAAAGAATCTAAAAAGTGAGAATCTTATTGGAGAATATTGTTTTTAAATTATTTGGATGGTGATTAAAATCAGGAGGATGATTAAAGTGATCAAGGAAAAATATAAAATACCGTTTTTCAAAGTCCACAGAACCATATTTCTTTTTAGAATTTTCTTTTCAAGGTTTTCCAATTCAATTAATTTCTCGAAACCGAATTTTCTTGCAATCTTTCCTTTATCTGTCAAAAAGACTCGGGACCTGGGATCGATATAGATCATGTTGTATCTAATTAACTTTTGAACCCCATGAAGGTCATATTTTTGGACTAATTCCTCCAGATTAATACCATTTCTGAAAAAAAATGAATTAGTTGAAGATTCGGGATACATGGTTTGTAGGGAAATACATACATTTTAAATATGAAATATACGGTTAAAAACTTCTAACAATCCACAAAAGGAATATTTAACATTTGTTGAAATAATATTAAAAGGTTGGTTTATTCTTCACTCCCACGATTAAACATGATAAGTAGCCGGGACTTAAACAAAATCCATATCTATATTCTATTCCTTTTAGACCTGGCATCCATTTCAAAGAATTTTTGCTCAAACTTTTCTGCGGGTAGATAATTATCTGGCGAGACTTCAAAATATCTCAGGGTACTTTGGCGGTATTTGCATCGATTTCGCGAACCACTTCTTTGGGAGATATAAGTTCCAGATCCTGGGAAAAGAAAAGTTCCTGGTGGTCGGAGTGAAGCTCTTTATTTTCCTTTTCCAGGTATTCGACAAAATCAGCTACACTGGTCGAGTAGGAATCGCCGAGTTTTTGGGGACTAATTGTGATATACATGGTATTTAGATTTAAGATTATTGACTTCTTTGGGGGATAGTTTGATTTTCAGGTAGGGTTTGCCAAAAGTGGGTTGGACGAGTTCAATATTTCTGAGGATATTTCGAATGTCCTTATGATCAATTTCAGGGGGCGACGGAGGTGTTGCAGAACCGCTGTTTAAGTTTTTAAAAGCTTCCTGAAAGGAGTTGATGGCTTTCTTTTGGCTTTGCCCAGGGAGTTCGGAAAATAAAGCTTCTAACATTCCTTTGGTAGGAATGGTTTGATTTTGCTCGATATCGCGGATGATGGCAATCATGGCATTAATTCTTTTTTTGATGGAGGTTTCCAGTGTTTGCATCCGCGGTCCCAGGGATTCTGTAGGTGAGATGTTGTTATAAAAAAAGAATTCCAGCATCAGGAGTAACGTTAGGGATTGAGATTTTCCCATCTCCAGGCTGTATTGCCTGAATTTTTGAGCTACCGAGACTTTAATTTTTAAGGTTGTAAAACCTTCTTTTTCAAATGTTGTATCCATTTTTTACTAAAAAATTCGCCATTTTACGGGAGGTTCGGAGCCTTATTACTAAAAAATCATTTCCCTTTCCGTTAGCATCATTTTTGTTGCTATCAAAACCGCACCTTTGAAATCGTTTCCAATGAAAAATTGGCCATAACCTCGCGTAGCGGGTTATCCTCTTGCTTTTCCTTTTTTTGCCGGGGCAAAAGTCAAAGCAGCAGGAAATTAGTTACAATAATTTACCATTGACTATTACTATGAGATTTTAAGATTCTGTCATATTAAGAATTACGATTTCCTCAAGGTTTAGAGTGGATTTTTGTAAAAAAGAAAAGGGATGCAGAACATCCCTTGGTAAATTAAGTTGGATTAAGCTTATAAAATAGCTTCATCGGCAAAGGAGAAACAATCACCGTCAGGCGTAAGGATCAGGTGATCCAGAAGCTTCACATCGAGAAACTCCGAAGCGTTTTTGATCTTTTTAGTAAGCTGCTTATCGGCCTGGCTGGGATAGAGCGTGCCGGAGGGATGGTTATGGGCAATGATAATGCCTGTACTCATAGACTTTAGTGCCACTGCAAAAACGATGCGAAGATCTACTAAAGTCCCGGTAATGCCACCGGTAGATACTTCGAAGATGCCTTTAATTCGGTTGGCATTGTTAAGGAGCATTACTTTAAAAGATTCCTGTAGGCCGATCCTATCTTTGTCCCAGCTTTTATAAAATACCTCTTTCGCGTCGTAGGAGGAACTAATTTTCGGAGCCTCTGCGATTTTAAAATTCCCGAGGTATTTGAGCGATATTTCATTAACTTTGGTTTTCATAGTTTACTCTATTAAGGGTTAATAGAAAGAGGGCGCAGTGTTGAGGAAAGACCGGCCCTCTTTTGTGTTTAATTCTCAGAGGGTTTATTACCTAAAAGGAGGATTTCCGAAACCATTATTTCGGTTACATAGCGTTTAACTCCTTCCTGATCTTCATAGGATCTTGAAGATAATTTTCCTTCTACGGCAATTTCTTTGCCTTTGCCTACATGAGTTTCGATAATCTCAGCGGCTTTTCCCCAGGCTACCAGGTTGTGCCATTGAGTTTCCTGCACTTTTTCTCCGCTTGAGGTGCGGTAGTTGTAATTAGTGGCCAGTGAAAAGGAGGCTACTTTCTTACCACTTTCAAGGTTTCGGATTTCAGGAGGGTTTCCCACGTTTCCGATAAGCTGTACTTTGTTTCTGATAGTTCTCATAATAAAAGAATTAATATTAATAAAAGGTTTTCCCGCTGTAACCCACGGGTAGGTTTAAAAATTTACTTTTTGTATCTGGAGCGTTTTTCCTTTTTTGATTTTTTGGAATTGAAGAGAAGGAATTGATATGTAGCTGAAATGATTTCATAATGTTGATGTTAGAATTTACTTCCCGTAGTGCCATCACTGTTATCCTTTTTTGATGCAGATAGGATTCAACATTCAGAATTAGTTCAAGGGCATATAAAAAGGGAGCGCGTAGCCGAGTGGTTTATGCTGCCCGGCTAACTTCTGAATGTTGGTATTTTGCGTTCTAAAAAAGGAAAGGGGATGGTAAAAGGAAGCATAAGGATAAGAATCTTATGCATTGAATTCAGAAAAAATTTTATTCTGAGTTATCAAAAATTATTGCAAACTATATAAGTATGGAAGAATTTATTCCTAAATTCTGAATAAGGTATATTTTAAGGTTAACCTTAAGAAGGTGTTTTTTCTCGTGCCATTCGTTCCATAGGCGATAGGCATTCATATATAAATGTATTCACAGGTACTGAAATATTTTCTTTTTGTGCCTCATGGACAACATAGCCGTTAAAGGTTTCTAATTCTGAAGGACGACCATTCATTAGGTCGCGTTGAGTAGAGGCAGTGCTTTCAGGATCCTGATCAGCAATGATCTTGAAAACTTTAGCGACATCATCTGTACTCAAATTTATTCCTTTAGCCTGGGCAAGAAATAAAATTTCATTCGCAGTATTTTTCATTATCTCGGAAAGATAGCGGCTATCTCTCATTTTCCCAATAGGTACACGTGTAAGTCCGCCCAAACCGCTAATGGTACATATAAATAGAAATTTTTTCCATATTTCACGCTGGATATCCTCTGCGATTATATTTTTTATATCCGCCTGGTCAAATAATTTGCTTAGGGCTTTTAGCCGTTTTGTTTTCTTTTTGGTGAGTTCACCAAAAGTTATCGTTGGAACAAAGTCTGTATGCTGGATTACCCCTGGCGCCTCGATATAACTAATAAGGTTACAAAGTCCACCTAAGATTTGCTGCGAAGAAAAATACTCTATTAGTATCTCGGAATTTCTCACTCCATTTTGTAATGGAAGAAAAATAGTATCAGGTTTTACATACGGTTTTAAATTTTTTGCGGCATCGGCCAATTGCCAGCTTTTTACCCCAAAAATAACCAAATCTGGAGCCTGTATTTCGTTAAGATCATCAGTGACCAGGTTGGGATGGGAATGAAAATCACCCAGAATGCTATTCACGCTTATTCCATTCCTGATAATAGCTTCCATGTGCGCTCCTCTTGCAATGAAAGTGATATGGTGTTCAGTAGTCGCCAGTTTTGCACCAAAATAACCTCCCACGCCCCCGATTCCGTAAACTAAAATATTCATGCTCTTTAATAAGTAATTCCTTTTTCAAAGATAAAATTCAGAACCGAAATTTATTTAGATTCCAGGACTTCTTTGAGAACTACCGCCTGGTTATGTTCTTTGTCCTTAGCGCCATATAAGATGCAAATCCTTTTTTTCTTAGACATTTCTCTAAGGCGTTCAAGCTCCTCCTCGCAATTTTCCAACTCCTTTCGGTAACGTTCTTTGAATTCCTGAAATTTCCATTCCTGGTGGCCAAACCATTTTCGAAGATCATCGGATGGAGCCAGATCTTTATTCCATTCATCCAACTGGGCTTTTTCTTTGGAAATCCCTCGTGGCCAGATCCTGTCTACCAAGAGTCTATATCCATCATTATTAGCCGGGTCTTCATAAATCCGTTTAGTCTTCAATTTTAAATTTTTAGTCATTAATCTGGGTTTTAATCGGGTGGTTAAATTTCTGCTCTAACTATTTATTCATCCATGATAAAATACAAAATTCAGAAGTTGGGTCAGTCCTATTTTACAGATTTTTCTTTAAGTAGGTCAATGTTTTTTAGAACCTGTTTCTTTAGCTGAAGTTTTACCTTTAATTTTGGTCTTCAAGTTGAGCGCGCGCGAGCTATGAAAAAGAAAACTATTAAAAAGGGATATTACAGTCTTGTGATGGGTTCTATCCTGGTGGGAATTTTAGCGACCCTTCTGGGATACAGTCTCAAGAAAATCACTGCTTTTTCTGAGGAATTTTTAATAGAAGAATTGCGACATGTTCCTTTTCTTTACATTATTGCGCCGGTCATAGGGATCAGCCTAATTTATTTATTTAGGAAGTATCTCTTCCGCGGAAGAAAGAACAAAGGGATCAAAGAGATCTTTCAAACCCTGAAATACCGCAAGGATGAATTGCCCTTCTACAAAGTACCTTCCCATTATATCAATGGTTTTTTTACGGTAGTCTTTGGAGGTTCAACGGGTATAGAGGTGTCAACGGTGGTGGCAACGGCAGCCTTAGGAGCTTCGATATACAGAAAAGAATCGGTTGCCAATATTTACAAAACTGAACTGGTTTCAGCCGGGGTAGCGGCAGGCATAACCGTCCTGTTTGGCAGTCCCATAGCCGGATTTCTTTTTGCGGTGGAGGTGATCTCCAGAAAACTAACAAAGACTATGATCTTAAGTTGTGCGATATCAGCTTTCCTGGCATGGATATTCGTCTTCTTTTTTGATAGTCAGCCTCTTTTTGATCTCAGCGTCACTCATTATAAAGTGAAAGCGATTCCTTTTATGATCGTCCTCAGCCTGCTGGCAGGGATGGTCGCGGTGTATTTCACCAAAAGCGTCATCTTTATTAAAGAAAGATTTTCCGGCATGAATAAGCTTCTCAGGGTACTTAGCAGTGCGCTATTGCTTGGAGTGGTCATTTTCTTTTTACCGGCCCTTTATGGTGATAGTTACCATGCCCTGGTTCCACTAATTACTGCGTTC
Organism: Christiangramia flava JLT2011; assembly: GCF_001951155.1. Taxonomy (NCBI): domain Bacteria; kingdom Pseudomonadati; phylum Bacteroidota; class Flavobacteriia; order Flavobacteriales; family Flavobacteriaceae; genus Christiangramia; species Christiangramia flava. Next base: position 504,276 of record NZ_CP016359.1, on the reverse strand, counting down.
AGCAATAATTTTTCCATGGGAAGTATTGGGTGTTTATTTTTACTGGTTTTATTGAAACCTTTGGCAGCCTCCATTACCCTGGGTGGAGGTGGTGATGGAGGAGTTTTCGCACCCAGCATTGTCACCGGCGCTTTTCTAGGGATTATGCTTGCACTTTTTTGTAATTATTTTTTCGGTACGCACCTTATAGTGCTAAATTTTGCCCTGATAGGAGCTGCCGCAATGCTAAGCGCCGCCATTCATGCTCCTCTAACCGCTTTATTTTTAACTTGTAATATCGTTGCCCAGGGATTCATTCTTTTTCTACCTGTGTTGTTAGGAGTGTTCGTAGCTAAACAAGTGGCTGTTTATCTATGTGAATATAATGTATATACCTACCGAAGAAAGAAGCCTCCAATTTCTTTCAGGTAAGATAGTTTTATACTATACGGGAAATTAATTAGAATAAATAAAATCTAATCATTGATGATTTTCTACATTTATGGGACCTTTCAGAAGTTAATTAAGGTTATTAGTTACAAAAAGTAAAATGTTTGAAGTTCTAAAAAAGTTAAATGAAACAATTAGCCTTTCTAGTGAAGAATTTGAATATGCAAAAACCTTATTCATTCCTAAGAAACTTAGAAAGAAGCGTTTTCTTTTAGAGGATGGAGATAGCTGTGTTTATACTTCTTTTGTAGAGAAGGGGCTGCTCAGAAGTTTCACCATAGACGATAAAGGAAATGAGCACATTTTGCAGTTTTCTATGCAGGGATGGTGGGCAGCAGATCTTTACAGTTTTTTTACCGGGGAAACATCAGACTACAATATTGAAGCTATGGAGGATAGCGAACTACTGCTTATAACCAAAGATTCCTGGGACTTACTGCTTAAGGAGATACCTGCTTTTGAACGGTATTTTCGCATTCTTATTCAGAATAATTTAATTGCCACACAACGAAGGCTCATGGACACCATGAGTACCACGGCAGAAGAACGTTATCTTAAGTTACTTCATGATTTTCCCGATATCTCTCAAAGGGTTCCCCAACACATGATTGCGTCCTATATAGGGGTCACCCGAGAAACATTAAGCCGATTGCGCAGTCAACTGCATTAAAAATCGGAAAGATACCTTACCTCTATTAACAAGTCATTAAGGAAAAAGTGTGATATAGATCACACTTATTTCTTATCATAGGTCATTGGTCTCAAGCGGTGTCTGGTCATACATTTGTATCATAAATAAATTATTAATCTAAAAACAAAAATTATGGCAACTACAAAATGGAAAATTGATCCAACTCACAGTGAAGCTACTTTTAAAGTAAAACACCTCATGATTTCTACGGTAACCGGAAAGTTTAAAGCTTTTGAAGGTGAAGTTGAGAGTGAGGGGGATGATTTTAAAAAATTAAAAAATATCGAATTCAAAGCGGATGTAAAATCGATCGATACCAATAATAAGGACCGTGATGAGCATTTGAAATCTGACGATTTTTTTGCCGCAGAGGAGCATCCACAATTGGTCTTTAAGGCCGAAAGTTTTGATGTGAATTCAGAAGAACTTCATGGAGAGCTGACTATTAGAAATACCACAAAGCCTGTCACGCTTGAGGTTGAATTTGGGGGAGTAGTGGAAGACCCCTACGGCCAAACGAAAGCCGGATTGACAGTAAGCGGGAAAATCAATCGAAAAGATTTCGGATTAAAATGGAATGCTGTTACCGAGGCTGGTAGCGTAGTGGTAAGTGACCAGGTTAGACTAAACGTCGATGTTCAATTTATAAAACAGGCTTAAAACAAAGGCAGTAGCGGAAGGTGAAAATCTCACCTTCCTGATACCTGCTTTAAATTATCGATACAAATGGCAACAAAAACAATAGCGATTTTAAGTGATAGCGAGGGGCTAGCCCCGGAATTTTTTGAGGTTCTAGGCAGTTCTAACCATCGGTTGCTTTTTGTTGTTGGAAATGCTGAGACAAAGGAGCACCTTCAAAAAAGCTTAAATTTTTTAAAGTTAAAGGCTGAAATAGATTTTATAGGCTGTGAAAAGGATGGATGCTGGGAAGCCGATAAAATTTTAATCTCTATGCAGGCACCGCCTTCAAAAGATATGATTAAAAAGGTAAAAGAGGTGGCTACTCAAAAGCCGGTATGGGTAATATCACCCGTTGATAGTCACGGAAGAAAGGTTGACCTACAACAACAGCTTCCTAATTCAAGGGTAGTAGAAATTAGCATCCAAGAGAATTTAAAGGAAGTATCCCTTAGCAGTAAAGAAGTTGTAGCGAAACAAGAAATTCGTCAACTTTTTGAAGTATCGGGTTACACAGTAAATTAAATAGATATGGAAATAAAAATTTGGTCAGATATTAGATGTCCTTTCTGCTATATAGGAAAGAAAAAATTGGAGGCAGCACTCGAAAAATTTCCCCAACGAGATCAGGTGGAGATCGTCTGGAAAAGTTTTCAGCTTGATCCTTCCTTACACACAGATCCTAATACCAGCACTTTGGATTATTTTGTTAAGATAAAAGGGGTAACCAAAGCCCAGGCAAGGCAAATGTTCCATGGAGCCATTAGTATGGCTGAGGAAGTAGGAATAAATCTGAATATAGAAAAGGGAATTCTCGCAAATTCATTTAGGGCGCACCAACTCATTCAACTGGCAAAGACAAAAGGGTTGGGCAATGAAATCGAAGAAGCACTATTTAGAGCTCATTTTGAAGAAGCAAGGAATATTGATGATATCGAAGTTCTCGCGTTGATCAGTGAATCTATTGGGATGAAGGGCGAAGAAGTCCGAGAAAAATTGAAATCTGATGCTTTCGCTTACGAAGTGAAGCAGGATGAAATGGAAGCACAAAATATTGGGGTGCGAGGCGTTCCTTTCTTTGTTTTCGATGATAAATATGCTATTTCCGGAGCTCAGCCTGTTGAAGCTTTTTTAGAAACGTTAGAAAAGGTTTGGGAAGAAAGAAAACCTGAATTAAAAATTTTTGAAGGTGATTCCTGTTCAAGGGATAGAAACTGTAATTAAAAAAATTATCAAATGAAAATTGCAATTATAGGCGCTACGGGATTTGTAGGATCAGAAGTCTTGAAAGAAGCTTTGAACAGGGGGCATCAAGTCACAGCAGTAGCAAGAAACATAAAAAAAATTTCTGCTAATAGTGCGCTTTTAAGAACCTCGGCAATTGACGTTAAGCAAACGGAGAAGTTAGTCGAAGTCCTGAAAGGTAATGATGTAGTGATAAGTGCCTTCAATCCTGGCTGGAATAATCCAAATATTTACCGGAACTACCTTGAAGGCGCAAAGGCCATTCAGCAGGCGGTGAAAGAGTCGGGGGTAAAGCGTCTTATTGTGGTAGGCGGGGCTGGCAGTCTTTATCTTAATGAAAGGACACGAGTGATAGATGATCCTAATTTCCCGGAAGCCATCAAGCCAGGAGCTAAGGCTGCTTGTGAATACCTTGAGTTACTAAAAGGGGAAGACCAATTAAACTGGACCTTCTTTAGTCCGGCGATTGAAATGGCGCCGGGAAAACCTCAAGAGCGCAGAAATAAATACAGAAAAGGCTTTGACAAACCTGTTTTCGACACGGAGGGGAAAAGTGATCTTTCCGTGCAGGATACCGCGGTGGTTCTCGTGGATGAAGCCGAGAAAGCAGCACATATTAACCAGCGGTTTACTGCGGCCTATTAAAAATAACGTATAAAAAATAAAACTTAATAAAATGAAACATCTACTATCATTAATTACAATTGCTTTTTTAAGCGCGACGACTCTTGCACAAACCACCTAGAAAGCCGATCCCGCTCATACTCAGGTATCTTTCGGTATTATCCACATGGGTATTTCTGAAGTTGAAGGTAAATTCGACAAATTTGACGGTACCATCGGGGCGGCGGAAGATGATTTCAGCGACGCACAATATGAAATGGCCATAGAGGTACCTTCCATTAATACAGGAGTAGAAATGCGAGATAATCATTTAAGGAGTCCCGATTTCTTCGATGCTGAAAAATATCCGGAAATGACTTTTAAAAGTACGTCTTCAAAAAAAGTTGGAGAAGACAAATACAAAGTTACTGGAAATCTAACTTTTCATGGAATAACAAAACCTTTGACCTTGGATGTATGGTACCGCGGGCAAGTGAAAAACCCTCAGAACGGACAGGTGAGTGCAGGCTTTGCCATTTCCGGAAATGTAAAAAGGTCGGATTATAATTTAGGTCCCAATTTTCCGGAAGCTGTCCTGAGCGACAATGTTTTGCTTGATATTGATACCGAATTCAAAAAACAATAAGATTTTTTAATGAGGAAGCAGAGTCCGAAAGCTTATGAGGTTTTGGATCTCCCTACCTGCTTCCTCCCTTTATAAATTAAAATTATGTCACTTTCTGTCTTTAATAATTTCACATCTTCCCTTCCAAAACAGGATTCTCAGATGCCAGTGCTTTTCATTGGCCATGGTTCCCCGATGAATGGGATACAGGATAATGAATTTAGTAGCCGGTGGACAAAAATGGCAAAAGAGATCCACACTCCCAGGGCAGTGCTCGTAATTTCGGCCCACTGGCTATCTCATGGTACCCGTATTACCAGTATGGATTTTCCTAAGACAATACATGATTTTGGAGGTTTTCCAAAAGAGCTTTTCGAAGTGCAATATCCTGCTCCGGGGAGTCCAGGCCTGGCCAGACAAACCAAGGAATTGGTAAGATCTACACATATAGAAGAAGATCATGATTGGGGTTTAGACCATGGCCCCTGGACGGTGGTAAGGCATATGTATCCTGAAGCCGATATTCCGGTATTGCAACTCAGTATTGATCTTACCAAAAGTGCGAGATATCATTTTGAGCTTTCCAAAGAATTGGCTGAGTTGAGAAAACGTGGGGTATTGATTATCGGCAGTGGCAATATGGTGCATAATCTCCGTATGGTTGCCTGGAATAAAATAGAGGAACCCGGTTACGGCTACGACTGGGCGCTGGAGATGAACCAAAGATTTAAGAAGCATATTCTGTCCGGTGACTTTTATAAGTTAATCAACTATGAAAATCTAGGTCATGAAGCTAAACTTGCCATTCCCACTCCCGAACATTATATCCCACTTTTGTATAGTCTTGGACTCAAAAAAGAAAATGATGAGGTTACCTTTTTTAACGACAAGGCGGTGGCAGGATCTTTAACAATGACTTCAGTAAAAATTGGTTAAAAATATTTAGTTATGAATAAAATCTTTAAAACGGACTATTCACCCTCACAGGTTGATGCTGTGCTATTGGTTCTTAGAGCAGCGGTAGCGGCGCTAATGCTTACGCACGGAATTCCAAAATTACAAATGCTATTGTCAGGTGGAGAAATACAATTTCCAGGAGTGATGGGCCTTAGCCCAGGATTCTCCCTGTTTCTCACAATATTTGCAGAAGTGGTTTGTTCCATATTTATTTTCTTTGGTGTGGTTACACGGTTGGCGGTTATTGCACCAATGATCACCATGTTAGTTGCGGTCCTTATGATTCATGGCAATGATCCCTTTATAAATAAGGAATTAGGACTTCTTTATCTATCACTGTATTTGCCTTTGCTGATTTTGGGAAGCGGAAAATACTCTTTTGATCTTGTTCTAAAATCCATATAACTAACTGGAGTAGCTCCAGGTTTAAACATTCAGGTCCTCAGTAACTTTATTTTACTATGCACCCAAATGTATATGAGAATAGTGCAGTAGGTACTAAAATAGAAATCAGATAATCCTACTGTCGAATTTATGTCATGGATGGTGAAAATATGGAAGAAGAGGAGGATAAATGTGTTAACAAATAACGTGATATGTGATCATTATAAAAAAGCCAGATGAAACATTATATTTTTATGAATCATCTGGCTCATTGCACAAAAAGAATATATTCAATAGAATTTCAAATCATTACAAAATATCTTTTTATAGCTTCATGGAATGAAAAGGATTACTCGTTTATTTCTTCGCTCTTATTTAAAGAAAAGACAAACCATACGAAGGCTACCAATCCGATAGCGAAAATAGTATCGCCTATGACTCTGAGCCATCTAAGTGTATCCATTCCGGGCTGATGTAGGAATTCCGATGACCTGGCATACCACATTCCTTTATTTACACTGGCAACTGTTTGCAATAATCCAAGTGGAAGTAAGCTTAGTACTACCATAAGAAGTAAACCAATGTTTATAGACCAGAAGCTAAAACTCATTAATTTATCGTTCCATATTTTTACCCTATAAATACTTCGCAGTACAAAAAGCATCAATCCAATGCCCAACATTCCGTATACACCAAAGAGAGCTGTATGAGCATGCACGGCAGTTGTATTGAGTCCCTGCATATAATACAGTGCAATCGGAGGGTTTATAATAAATCCAAAAATTCCAGCACCCAAAAAATTCCAGAATGCTACAGCGATTAAACAGTAAATTGGCCACTTATAGTCTTTGAGCCACTGTGTAGATTTGCTCAACCGGTAATTTTCATATACTTCGTACCCAATGAGTACTAAAGGTACCACTTCAAGAGCGCTGAAAGTAGCCCCTAAGGCCATTACCGCTTTAGGTGTACCGCTAAAGTATAAATGGTGAAAGGTACCAATGATTCCGCCTGATAAAAATATTATTGTAGCTAAAAGTATATTGAGTGTAGCTGTTTTAGTACGTAGTAACCCTAACCTTACAAACAAAAATGCGGATACTACTGTAGCAAATACTTCAAAAAATCCTTCTACCCAAAGATGCACAACCCACCATCTCCAATATTCAGCAATAGCAAGATTGGTTTGGCGACCCCACATCAATCCGGCAGCATAAAATAATGCAATGGCAGCGGAAGAGACTAAAAACATTAAAAGCAAATTCCTTTCGGATGTTTTACGTTTTAGAACAGGGATCAGCGGCCTTACCATTAAGGCTAACCATACAAATAATCCCACCAGCAGAAATATTTGCCAGAAGCGGCCTAAATCCACGTATTCATATCCTTGATGACCAAACCAGAAGTTTTGTGTGAGATCAAGCTTTTGCATTACTCCCATCCATTGACCTGCCATAGATCCCAGAACAATTATTAAGAGGCAAATAAATAGGAAATTAACTCCTAGTTTTTGAAATTTAGGGTCTTTACCTGATACAGCGGGTGCAATATAAAGTCCGGTGGCAAGCCAAGCCGTAGCAATCCACAGTATACCCAACTGTACATGCCAGGTCCGGGAAATTGAATAAGGGAGGATATCCGCCAGATTCAGGCCATAAAAAGCATCCCCTTCCACACCATAATGGGCGGTAATAACTCCAAAGGTTACTTGTATTAGTATAAGAAGGCTAACTACCCAGATATATTTTTTAACTGCCTTCATAGAAGGAGTAATAGTTTGTCGCATCAACGGATCCTGTACTGGTTTGTCGGGTCCTTCTTCTTCTTTCATCCGGGCATGGTAGAAAATCATTATCCCGATCCCGAAAAGTAGCAGAATAACGCTGAAACCTGTCCAAAGAAGTAGATCTCCAGTAGCTTTATTTCCTACAAGATCGTCTGCTGGCCAATTGTGCGTATAGGTCACCTCTGCGCCTGGCCTTTCCGTCACTGCTGCCCAGGAAGTCCAAAAGAAAAAACCAGTCATTTGTCGCATTCTGGTTTCGTCTTTTATGGAATTTTCGGGAATGGCATAATTATTCCTGAGCTCATCTAGTTTAGGATCGTTCATAAACAATCCTTTATAGTAGGAATTCAAATATTTTATAGCCTCTGCCCGAATGGGCGAAATGCTGATCGTTTTATTCCCCGGATCATAAGTGTTATTGCGCAGTTCTATCTGTAGCCTGCGCTCCAGTTTCGCCTGCTCTTCACTACCCAGTTTTTCATAAGAAACATCAAATTCTTTTTCCGACCAATGATTAAGAATAAAAAGAGCTTCCCGATGAAGCCAGTCAGCAGTCCAATCTGGGGCTGTATAGGCACCATGACCCCAAATGGATCCTACTTCCTGGCCTCCCAGGCTTTGCCAAACATTTTGACCGTCTTTAATATCCTGCCCGTCAAAAACAGTTTGCCCATCAGTAGTAACTATTTTGGTAGGCATTGGAGGAGCCTTCTGATAAATTTCGAAACCGTAGTAGCCCAATACGGCGAAAGAAGCTGTAATAATTAAAATGAAAGCGATCCATAGTTTTTTTTCCTTAGACATAGTAGTAAGTATTTTATTATGAAGCTATGATTGAAGCATTATTGAATTGGAGCTGGCCTGTTTTAAAAAAAAATAAAGAATTACTTGGTTTTTTGCTTTATTTATACTTTAAAACTAAAATTTTAATAAAAAACACACAAATTTTTATTAGGATTAGATAAAAAGAAATACCAGTTCCAATTTTGTTTTGGAATGATTTTGGGATTTTACTAGAAGAAGGTGAAACTCAACAGAAGCTGCAAATTGGAGCAGCAACATTCAAATTTTTCACAACAAACACAAGTAGGCTCCGGAAGCAGAATCTTCGCTTGTAATTCTAATTTTTGTCGAAAAATCCTGCCTCCGGCACCTGGGTAGAGCTTGGCTTAGTTATTAGGAAAAAAAGGAAATATCTTCTTCAGTGATTTTCTTTAGTTTGCTAATTCTTTTTCTAGTTCTGCAGCTTTAGGAAAGAGTATATTATTTTCAAGGTGAATATGTTGATGGAGATCCTCTTCAAACTCGTGGAGTAAGGAGTAGGTGACCCTATAGGTATTACACGCATCCGCCGGTGGGGTATAGCCATCACTTAAGGCTTCTATTTGCCGGAACCGCTCTCCTTCTGTTTCGTGTTCATCCATCATTTTTTGAATGGGGTTTTGAACAGTGCCCATTGGGACTTTTTCAAATTTTGTGGCCGACTTTTTGGCCTGTTCCATTTTTTTAATAATGGGAAAAAGAATCAACTCTTCTTTTTTCATATGAGCACCAAGTTCTGCACCTGATTGATTGAAATTATCGGTAATTTGAAATAGTTCAGGATGACTGTCGCCATGAACCTTGCAGAGTTTCTCAAGATATGCTTTCAGAATAGGAATCTGCTCTTCGACATACCGATGATGTTTTTTTTCGATATAATCAATGAGTTGCTCCATTGGCCATTTTTGAAAATCAATCCTTTCTTCTGTTTTTATATTTTGTAAAGTTTTGATTTCATTTAATAGGACGTGCGCATCTAATTTATTTTTTTCAGCTGCTTCTCGAATACTTCTGTTGCCCTGACAACAAAAATCAATTTTATGGTTTTTAAAAATTTGTGCTGTACGATAATCTTCAGCAACGATTTGACCTACGGGTGTTTCAAGTAGATTTTCCATGGTTTTATTTTTTTAGAAGATGTAGTAAAGGATAAATGCAGTATTTAATACCAGGCTTGTCATGAGAGTATTGAACACTACTTTTGGCTTCAGGTTTGCAAGAACAGTAGTATTAAAACCCATACAGATACAGGTAATTACAAACAACTGAACCATTTGCAATAAAGCATGACCGTTCATTAATACCAACATGGCTGCTGCAGCTCCAAGGCAGCTCGATAAAATAATTCCGAGCGTTGCGTGCATATAAAAGGATTCCTGGAAGTCGGATAAAAATTTTTGATAGTATTTCATCATATAAATATTACTGAAGCAAAAATAGACATGACTTCAGGTAAATTTTATGACCTTAATCATAAGAAGGAACTGGAGGCTAATTTTATACAAAGGAATGTGAAAAAGCGAGTATATATCTTCGATGGATCAAGGAACTACCTTTTTACTTTTACAGTAATTCGGTAAATTTTATAACCGGAAAAATTGAACTACGAAGTTTAGTTTCTGATTTACCTGAAGCTTATCGGTAAACTTTACGATTTTTAATTTTTAATTCTTTTTTCTTTTCCAGCGCTTTTGTGGCTCTAATCACAGTTTCCACTCGAAGTCCCGTTAAATCTGCGATTTGTTGTCTTGTAAGATCAACTTTAAAGGAAAAAGGTTTCTCCAATTTGTAGATCTCCTTTTTTAAGTAATCCAGGACTCTCAGAATCCTGTGTTCAGGCTCCTGAGAAGAAATTTCGGGCGCCATAATTGCCTTATAATGGAGTCGAGTGGCCAGAGCTTCTGTAATTTTAAGATGGATCAAAGGGTGGGAGGTAAGTAATTGTAAGAATGCTTTCTTTTCAAGTAAAAAAATTTCCGAATCCATTGTTGCAATGGCGTTGGCAGGATAGCGAATGTTGGCAAAAAGCGGCGGTTCCCCAAAGCTTCGGGGAGCGCTGAAAAAGCTCTGAATGAATTCTTTTCCGTTTTCTAGAAAATTATTCATTTTTACTTCGCCAGAAAATATTTGATAGTAAAAATGAGCTTTTTTGCCTTCCCTGAAAATATATTCATTTTTCTCAAATAATCTTTTTTTAGCTCCATTTTCCAACAATATATCTACAGGTATCATAACTTCCAATTAGCCCGGGGCGTTCAAAAGGTAAAAATAAGGAATGTAACCGTATTGAGCTAGTATAGGAATTTGAACCTGGCTGGTTATTTCTTTTATATTGACTTTTCCTGGTCTTTTCCATATAGAAAAGGCATTCATTATAATTTGTTTTATAACGGAATGCTATTTTAAGGAACAGAATTTCAACTCCTACGTAAAGGATCCGTTAGCTTTTTGATTACTCAGCAGAGAAGAGTATTAAGAAAATTAGGGCTTTTCTTCTTTTGGACCAACTTATTGTTTAGATTTGTTCTAAATAACGAATTCTGGAAATGAAGCTACTTCGGAGTCTATTTTTGCCTGTTTTAATCACTCTTTTTTTATCAGAAAATATTACTGCCCAAGAAAAGGAGAACATACCAGCCCGAACTTTGGTTCATCTACTGGATTATATAGCTCAGGACTATGATTCTGCGATTAATAATGGTGAAATAAAAAATGAAAATGAATACAGTGAACTGCTGGATTTTATAACCACTTTAAAAGGATTGGGGCATAACCTCCCATTTAAGACCAAAAAGATAGTATTAATTTATTCCGTGGAATTTCCGAATTGTCTTACAGGGTAGCTAGTAATAAAGCTTCCAACCAAATTAAGATTATAGCAGATTCTTTGAAAAAACTAGTGCTTCAAACTACACCAATTCCAATTTCACCTCCCGTATGGCCTGATATATCAAAAGGTAAATCCTTGTATAGAAATTACTGCATGTCCTGTCATGGAAAAAACGGAGAAGGCGATGGCAGTCTCTCAACCGAATTGAACCCTAAGCCAACCAATTTTTGGGCATCAAAAATGCTGGAGAGCTCACCTTTCCAAATCTTTAATACCATTCGGCTAGGGGTCCCCCAAACCAGCATGAAATCATTTGACGAACTATCAGATAAGGAAGTCTGGGATCTTGCTTTTTATATAAAAGCACTGCCTTATGAACAAGGAAAGGATAAGGAGCTGGCTAAAAAATTAATTTCCAGAAAAGATTTAACTTTAAAAGACCTGGCATTTTTATCAGATCAGGATTTGGAAGCTCTTTTTCAGGATATTTCTGTTGACACCATGACATCAGTAGCCGCACTGCGAAATTATTCGCGTACTGGGAAATCCTCAAGTAGTTTATCCGTTGCAGCGCGGTTTGTAAATGAAGCCGAATTGTTTTACGAAAAGGGGGATCAAAATGCAGCCCGGGAAAAAGCTTTGCGAGCTTATCTGGAAGGTGTTGAACCAGTGGAATTACAACTTAAAGCCAGCTATCCTTCGTTCATGCGAAAGTTGGAAGTAGACATGCAGGCTTTTCGAAGCGCAATAGATCATGAGCAAAGCAAGACGAAGGTACGTACCAAGGCAAAAGTTGCCCTTTCTGGAATTGAACAAGCCAAATCAATCCTTGCCGATAATAAATTTTCATTCTGGACAACCTTTCTTTTGGCCGCTTCTGTCATACTCCGCGAAGGACTTGAAGCTTTTCTAATTTTAATTACTGTATTAGCTGTAATAAAATCCGTGAAGGCATCCTGGGCGGCAAAATGGGTACACCTGGGATGGATGCTGGCAGTAATAGTTGGGGTATTCAGCTGGTTCCTGGTAGATGACCTTATAAATATTGGTGGTAGCCAAAGAGAAATTGTGGAAGGAAGCATTTCAATCTTTGCAGCAAGTGTTCTCCTTTATTTGGGATTTTGGCTGCATCAAAAATCGGAAATCGGGAAGTGGAATTCTTTCGTAAAAACCAGGGTTCATAGCCTCCTTACTGGTAGTAATCTTTTGGGGATTTTCGCTTTTGCTTTTATTGTGGTTTTTAGAGAGGCGTTTGAGTCCGTTCTTTTTCTTTCAGCACTGAATCTCGAGGTTGAAGCTTCCAACCAATCCGCCATTGGGTTGGGTGTGGCAGGAGCTTTTGTGATTGTATTGTTCCTTTCCTGGATTCTCTTAAGGTATACGAAAAAGTTTCCGGTCATCAAGTTACTCAAAATCTCCACTGTGGTTATTGGTGGTTTAGCTATTGTTCTGATAGGAAAAGGTGTACATGCCCTTCAGGAAAGTGGTTTTGTTCCTATCACTGGTGTTAACCTCTCCTGGAGATTAGACCTTCTGGGATATTATCCTACCTGGGAAACAATAAGCGCCCAGTTGGGAGTAATTTCAATTATTCTTATAAGTTATTGGTGGGGCCATACTTTGTTTTTTATCAAGAAGCTTATTTTTAAAAGGAATCCGTAGTATAAGCAGGGGAGTTAAGATTTACTTATGAAAAAAGGTCAAGTAATGAAAGAGCATAAAACACCGTACCCTATCGTTGTAGAACTTTTTGAAGGCAAAATTTCCTTTGGAGTGAATGGAGAAATCAACCATATAAATAAGGGAGACATACTTTCTCTTGAAGGGAATGTGCCACATGATCTACTAGCGGAAGAGAATAGTATTATTCGCTTATCTCTTTCTAAACTAGATAAGGTAGAACGGGTGGAAAATGTTGCAAACTCTTCAAGCTAATGTTATTCAAAAATTTAATAATAAATATCTCCACTTAGACCTGACGATTTTGACTATTTGAGATAAGAAAGCACTTCATTTTTTCCAGGTTTCTATTTTAAGAAATTAAAAGATCATAAAAATACTGGCTAAAACAATAACGCCTAAAATAGAACCATAGATAGGTAAATGAGTGATTAGTAAGTGAAGATGTGTTAGGTCCATGATAACAAATTTACCTATAAAGGTCAATGTTGTAATTAATAAAAAATATGATGATTGTCATTTTTCGTGATATTCCTTTTTTATAGCTCAGCAGTTTAAATTTTTATCTTTAACTTTCGGATGTTGGAGAATTTCTATCTCTAAGGAAAGTTATTGAAAGACTTGATGGTGCAATCATTCACAACTTCCTGGCTTGCCATCACTATATATTTTCTTATATACTCTGATAAGTAATAAACCAGCTAATGAGTTTGTTATGCTGTTGTAAAACTGAGACAAATGAATTTTCTAATAATAAAAAGTTATTTAGGAAAAATGGGAAGAATAATCTTCTTTTACTTTAAACTTTAACATTTAAATAAGGGTGAAATTGTTAATAACTTTTTCAGTTCTTGAAATAATGAAATTCGGTGATAAATTCGGTGCTTTATTTTCTTTAAAAACTGGGGAAGGTCCAGTAAATATGGTAGAAATAAAATTTTGGATAGTTCCTCTTTCTCCGCTTAATTATGTTTCAAAAGAAACATTAAAAATCAAAACCCTTTAAACATTAGTGTTTAAAGGGTTTTTTATTTCTTGTTTATTGCAAAATACGCATTAGACGTCATAGTTCAGTTACCCTATGAGTTACCCCTAATTAATTCTCACCGAGAGGGGTAACTACTTAGTAGGGAATCTTTGGGAATTCCTGGCTAAACCTCTGCATTTCTGGTAGTTTTGAAATAGTTCTAAAACATACAAGCTATGGTGAAAACAATAATTTATTTAAAAACTGACAAAAGGAATAATGTTGGTGAACTACCTATTTATTTGAAAATCATGCATAGAAATACGACTACTACATTGAGTAGCGGTAAATGGATAACAAAGAAAAGGTGGATTGCAACCAATCATTTGCGGAATCCCTTAAAGGTCAAAAGAGAAAAGGCAATCAAATTAGCATTGGAAAGGATTATTGAAAATGTTGATTCTGCATACCTTAATTTATCTCATAATTTAGATTTTATTACTGCTTCCGATATTAAAAATCAGGTTACAGGTAAACTTAAAAATGTAAATGAAGTTTTATTTAGGGATGTAGTTAAGTTACACAATTGTGACTTCGAGAAAAAAGTATTGAAAGGGGAGAGGACTGAAGCCAGCCTTCAGAAATACAAAAGAGCAAAATCGTTGTTTGAAAATTATATCATGAATCGTTTTGGAAAAAAAGACTTTTTAATAAAAAAGATTGATAATGAATTTGTTTACGACTTTGAATCTTTTTTACGTTATGAATCAAGTTTTAAAGGCAAAATTGGAATCTCAAATAATTCGACTGTAAAATATTTCCGAAATCTTAATACAATTTTTAATTATGCCCAGAAAAGGGGGGTTATAGAAGAGAACCCTTTTCGATTTTATGAAGGTAAACTTGTAGTTAAAGATGCTGAATTTCTTACTGCTGAAGAATTAGAAGCAATAGAAACTAAAAGTTTCAATACGGAACGGTTGAATAGAGTTAAGGATATTTTTTTATTTAGTTGCTATACATCTTATGCTCCTATTGATGTAGAAAATCTTACTAGAGACAATTTAATCAAGGATAGTGAAGGAACTTTGTGGTTAAAAACTAATCGACAAAAAACAACCGTCAAGTCTAATGTCCCAGTTTTACCTCCCGTTAAGAGAATCATCGATAAGTATGAGGGTGTAGAAGGAACTCGACTTATTCCAACTATTAGTAACCAAAAGATAAATGAATACTTAAAGGAAATTGCAGCCTTATGTGGAATTAAGAAAAATCTAACCCAGTATGTGGCTCGGCATACCTTTGGGACTACTGTTACATTAGGAAATGGTGTAAGTATAGAAAATGTTAGTGCCATGATGGGGCATACATCTATAAGGACTACGAAACATTATGCAAAAGTTTTAGACCGTAACGTCAAAAAGGATATGCAGAAGTTGAATAAAATCTTTAAATAAGTTTTAAATGGTTATTTTAGGTAATTTAAGGAAATGTAGTAATGGAAAAGCTTATTATTTTTAACAATCAGGTTAAAGCGTTTTTGGGAGTTGACATTCACTATAATGCTGCAATAAACAATTTCAAAATTAATGGTTATTGGGTAACAGATGTAAATCAATTTCACTTTGCCCAATTTAGAAAAAGCTTTAAAAAGTTAATTGATAAGAATATAAACAGAGATTCCCAAAAAGAAGTAATCTTCCTAAATAAAATACAAGAAGATTTAAAAAGGAATCTTTTGTTCTTAAATACAATTAATTACAATAAAATTAGAGAATCCTGTTCTAGTGTAGATTTAAAATACCCAGAGGAACCACCTGTCCACAATATAAGGGATTTGGAAGAGACGGCTCTTTGGGATAATGAAGGAAGAGCTGATTACATTTTTCAAGTTCTTTCAGAATTTTTAAAAATGGAGTCTACGAATCATATTGAGTTATCAGATGAAACATGGGAGGAGATTGATGCTCTTTATGAAGAGAATAATTTACATGTTGATGAGATTTATGGTAAAGCTCATTTGATGATAATTATATCTTACCAAATCAATTTAATTAAAGAGGTCATCGATTATATTCAATCTTATTTTGATACTCTGGAAAAAATGGGTATTAATTACTCGAATAATGAAGAGGATATCGATTTTTCTAAACATACGCAACAGCTTCATTTTAATATGTTAAAAAAAGAGGTGGCAATGTTTTTTCATACCTTTCATCAATTAGGTTTAATACATGGAGACTTTAATAAAAGGAAAATTTCAGAGACTGAAATGAATAAATTCCTTAGCTCTGGATTTTTCTATTATGTCGATGTTAAAAGGGAACTAAGACCTCTGAAAAAATTGAGTAAGGAGTTCAGTGGTTTGTATAGAGGGGAGGCAGCAAGTAAAATTTCAGAGGAAGAATTGTCTTTTATCCAGTATTTAATTGATATACTTCAAGAAAGGAAAAATGTACTTGAAATTGAAAAAAAAGATTATTTAGAAAGAAGAAAATAGAATAATAAAAAGCCTATTAATCTTTTTTCCAATATTTGTATAATCTCACATTTCCTTTCTCACAACTAATTCTGATTACTTATTTAAAACCAAAAAATTATCTCTAACTCTGGTCTAGTTCGAAGACCCAAAAAGGATTCTAAAATAATTTATTTTTATTTGAAATGAATTTCGAAAGTATTAAAACCTACTGAGAAATTCCTATTAGAGAAAAAATCTTCACCCTGATTAAAGTTGAAAATAAGACCTAAATCCTCTATAGTTCGTTTAGTATTACTAAGAGTGTTTTTTACTAGAAAAAGTTTATAGTGTTCCTTATTTAAATTTGCTACTGCGAATTCGTTCTTAGAAATTTCAAAAGAATTTGTCTTGTCTACTCGGCCCTTCACTTCAACATAAAATTTATTTCCTTGTTCATCAAGGTATTCAATATCATAACCGTGGCTGTCATCCCCTTCTGGATTATAACCAAAATGCTTTTTTAATTTCGTTGCATTTTTGGAAACCCATAATACCTGGTCGTATTTTTCATAGAGAAGTTCAAAAACAATTTTTTCGGCTACTATTCCGATTATTTCCTTCTTTTTATTAGAGTAACCACCATCAATCCTTCTTCCATTACTCGCATTTTTTGAACTGCTGGACGATGCATTTTTATCTACTTTCGAAATTGATTTCTTTACAATGTGATTGGTTGTAGAATCGTAACTGTCAATATTAGTTCTACCTTCTATAGTTACTTCCTTTTTATTGTCATCTTGTTTATCAATCCAACTCTTAAACTTTGAAAGTAAATGACTAATATTTCCAAAATATAATAAGCTTCTTCGTGAATTATTTTCAAGAAATTTATCTAGGTATTCGTCTTCCCACTTTTTTTCTTTAATTTTATTTTTCAAGTGATTGTAATTATCGATGTAATTCCTTTTTATCTCTTTAGTATTTGGAGTTATATCAAGTTCTTTAGTAGAGATTGTTGGAAATTGAAATTTTGAGTTAAATGAATTAATAAAGGAATTCTCTACATCAATTTTAATGGTTTCTTTTTCAATAACTGGAATAAAAGAATTTCTATACGTATCAATTAAATTCTGATACCTTTCTTGTTGATTTTTAGATTTTTTCGAAAGGAAATTATATAGAAGTACCTCAAACTTTTTTTCAAATTGATTCTTCAGTCTAATTAATTTCGAATTATAGTACCAATTAAAACTTATTTTGAATACGGTCGATTCATTCAGTTTACCTAAGCTTAAATCCAACCTTAGCAAAAGGTCATTCAATAGGTCTATGTTTGATAAATCACCAAAATTTTCGAAGTTGAATTCTGAGTTAAAATTTTTAATTTCATGTAAATCTAGGTCGATATATTTTGTTAGATTCTCCAAATTCAGTCCATCTTCAACCAAGAGCTCTTCTGATACTGTTATTTTTTTTGCTTTTAAAATAGCAAACCAGAATGTCTGAAACGGTGTATATTGAGTTGAACGTAAAAGTTCATCAATTTCAGTAATTCTAGAATGTTCTATGTTGTAACTTCTTAGATATTCATCTTTTTCTTTCGATTTCAAATAAGTTAATAATGCTGGTCTGTAATTTGATAAATCTCTCCTAATAACAGATATAAAGAGCTCTGTTAATATATCAGCTTGTATTCTAGTAGTTTGGTGCGATTTATCTATATAAATAATAAAACTAGAGCTATTCGAATCAATGAAATAATTTTCGTTAATGATTACTGGTTGGGAATCCTTAATTTGTATAGAAGACCGAATAGATTCCGTAATAACTACTTTAGAATTTTTTATACTATCAAGTTCTTCATCCAGGACAATCTCATAAACAGATTCTAAAATAGTGATGTAGGACGATAGGTCAGGATAGTGTTTTATAAGGTTTTCTGGTTTATCCTCATGAACAGAAACTAAATTCTTTTCCAGAATGTCGGTTTGTCTAATACCAATTTTTGAAGCTAACCTTCCGAACGTATTTTTATCTCGATTTGTAAATTGAGGTTGTAAATGAGCTTTAATGTTATTAGGTAATAAATTATAGCTTAATTTATCATCTATATAATATATTTCATTTGCTGGTATCCATACGATTGAATCTTCAATTTCATTAACTCCGCAAAATGTTAAGGATTTAAAGCTTTGAATCATTAATTCTTTGCCTTGGCAGACGAATTGATAGAAATTAAAAACCTTTCTTAGAATTTTATTGTAAAAATTCAGGAAATCTTTTTTTTGGATTTTAACATCCATGTATTCAGAGCTAATTTTGTATAGAAGATTTGTATAGTTATCTATTGAAGGATTATCTAAATGAAGTAGATTTAAAGTATTTATAAGATGACGATTTTCACTGTATTCTATTGGCCAGAGCTTGAGATATGTTCTCAAAGATTTATTGAAAGGTTGTAAAAAATCTAATGGGTTAATTCCTATTATATTTTGTAAATTATAGTTTGAACTATCTCCTTCAATTTGTATCCAATTCTCTTCGTTTAAAGTTTTAAAAAAGTGGCTAACTTCTAGACAATTTTGTTTATCGGAAATATAGCGATAACTACTTTGTGATGTAGAATATCTGATTTTAGGTAGGATATCAGAGGTAATATATTCAATGTACTTTGTCCAATTTTTTTGAATCGTAGATGTAAACCATTGATTGAACTCAGCAGGTTCGTCCAATATTCTATCATTTTCAATATAAAAAGGGCTAGAAGTTAAATTAGAAAATCTCTTTAGGGCTTCCGACCGATTACTTTTTGAAGGAACTAATTGAGCTTCCTTTGACACATAAACCCCTGGAATACGCCATACTCCGCACACATTAACCAGAAATTCATTAATCATTTCCAAATCGGCTATTTTATGTTTTGAAAAGGAAGAATAGTCAACGAACATTCCACCTGGATATAGTTGTCGCAATTCAACAACATCCAAATAAATTGAATTGTAAATTGGTGAAAGCCATTCATTTTTGCCTATAACAGGTAACTGAACCTTTTCACGAACTTCTAATATCGCTTTTTCAGTTAATTGTATTTGAAATAAAGCAATGAGAATATCAACTTTATCAACAGAATCATTATCATATAGTTTAAGTATCCTGCGTACTAATTCAAACGTATTAAATTCAGAGATTCCTGTTCTAATTTTATTTTCTCGAAAATCAGCTATTTCTATTTCCTTATGTAGAAAATGAATGTGATTATTTATCGCTTTAGGTAATTCCGTAACATTAATATTGCTTCCTCCATAGAAGATATCGGATTCGGTTGAGACTAATTTCCATGCTGTAGTGATATAAACCTTTTTACTTTTTAGGTTCAAGTCCTCATGGTGAGAAATATAATTATATAGATTTTGAAAAAAATTAAGGTTTTTATGCTTTAATTGGACTTTACACTCTTTTGCAATTTCCTCCGAGATTTTTTCGTAACTCAAATAGCAAACATCAAATTCTTCCCTTAACCAATCTACCACCCCATCTTCTAAATAAATTAAATATTTGTTAGCTATGCGATTGTTAGGAAATAAACCTTTATCGAAGCCATTTGCGATTATTACTTCGTCCTTATGAAAGTATTTTCTGGTATTAGTATCATAAATAAATTTTTCGTTTATGAGGTTATTTACAACACTATTATATAAAACTTCAAGCTTGGCATCTGGATTTCGTTCAAATGCTAATAATTTTGTTGTATTATGATTATACCTTTTTAATGATTTTAGAAGGTCACTAGCTATATATTCTCCAATTATTTTTAGCAAATAATCATTTAGTGGTGAATTCCTTAAGGCAGTACGTTCTGGATTAACTATAAAATAACTGTGAATGATAAATTGAAATCCTGATGCAATTTGTAATGGATAAAAAAGATACAATTTTGCATCTTCTATAGGCGTAATTTGAGATTTCTTGTTTAGCTGAAAAACAATCGAAATGTCGATTGCAGATGATTTTGAGTATAATTCCTTTTCCTTTCCTTCAAGGTTCGAAATTAGCTTCGATGGTAAAAAGACTCTAGTTGCAGGTTCGAATTTTTTAAATTGATAGAGTTCTTCACTGTTGGTTTTTATCTCCAACCTATTTCGGTTCTTAAATTCAGATATTCTATATTCAAGAAAATGATTTTTCGATTCAAAAGTGATTTTTTCAAGATTACCTAAAAGAACTATCTGTTTTGGTTGAATAGATTTAAAACTTTGAAATAGGTGTTCTTCTGCAATATTCTTTTTAAGAGGTAGGGCTATTCTAGTTACGATTTTGCCTTCTCCATTTAGTTTGGTCGGAAAGAAATGTGGGAAATAAAACAAGGGAATTTCTTCGAGTCTTAAATTTTCTTGACTATAATCTTTGAGAGTAAGTTGGCGATTAAATTTAACCGTTCCGTAACGTGTAACAATACTAGGTTCTGAACTTATTTCCTGAATTGATTTGAAACCTATGCCTTTAAAGCCAATAAATTCTTGACTATTCTTTGTACTACGGCCAATAGTTGTAATGCTTTCAATTCCTTTTTCATTAAATTCAGCTCCAGAATTTGAAATTGTTAGAATCTTTTCCTTTAGTTCAATTGATACTATACCTTTTTGGTTGATTTCTTTATTTGCATCTCTAACATTCTGGATTAGCTCGAAGAAGTACCGTCCTTCATATGCCTGTAATAAATAGTTCTCAGCTTCTGCAATAGCCGAGAGGCCTCTTATTGGAGTATCCTTAGAATCGCTATAAAGAGAATTAGTTATTTTTTCTAAGTCCATTATTTCAAAACTTGTAGGTGGTTCATTAATTAAGGTTAGTCAGAGCTAATGGTTGAATCAATTCACTAAAAATTGGTTAAACATCGAAAAAAATTTGTCTTTAAATGCATAATTGAATTTGTATCCTTAAAGAATTTTCGGAATTATATTGTTTCCACCATTCTTGCTTTTCAAAATTTCATATTAGAGGCACTTGCTATAAAAGCACCTATACTCAAGCCCCCAATAATAGATTCAAAGATTACAAGTGAGTCGGAAACGTCTTTAACCTTATCCGAGAATAAGCCAAGTGTAGAAAATGATGAAATAGATATTTTAATTGATTCAAAGGCATCTAAAAAATTCATTGCTTTAAACGAAAAGTCTGTCAATTGCAAAAAGTATATTAGACCAAATAAAACCATTATTAAAATTGAACTTGTAATCACTTTAATTGGTTTCAGTCCATATCCCCAGTAGTGGTAATTTATCATTTTCAAGAAGTATGACCCAATCAATCTTAAATTTTTAAAATGATAATTTATATATCTAAATAATAATTTGTGAGAAAATCTGTGTCTCTTAAATTCAGTATTTAGGCTTTTAAAATTTATTCTGAATTTTACGAGGATAGATTGACGCTTATATTCCTTTTCCTTTAAATAGTATATCTGTTCTTGTGCATCTTCCCCTTGGTTTTTATATGCTTGTTTGAGAGCTAGATATGCACTTTCAAAACCTATTTTTGTTTTATGATGATGACCCTGCACATCAAAAAGCTTTGAGTCCCGAAAAATCACATCAAATGAACCACCTATAATATCAACATGAGATAATTCTGAATTTATAATTTCCCCCTGAACATCACAATCTATAAACTTCCAAGAGTTAATTTTTGCCCTTTCAAAATAAAGGTCTCTCAATCTACACTTGTAAAATGTTACTTGAAATAATTCACATTCCACCAGTAACAAATCGTTGACAATAGAATTTGAAATATGGAGCACTTTATTTTGAGTAGCTATTTTTCCTGAAAATCTAAGTCTTGCAAAATTTCCAAATTCAATATGCTTCGTATTAAGAATACCGAAATTATTTAGGGGAGGTTCTAAGCCACCCATCTTGAGTAATTTAAACCCACCAAGTATTGTATGGTCTATTAAATCGGTATTTATCTTAGACCCTCCAGTAGATTTTAATAAGTTTTCATTTTTAAGTGTATCGTCAGAAACGTTAGTCTGGAATCTTATCCAGTCAAAATAAGGAACAAAACTGTCTGTTTTTTTATACTTGTAGGTAAAATAAGGCCCCCCTGGTTTGATTTTGCCATCAAGATTAATGCTCGATACGAATTGATTAATACCTTGATGACTCTCACTCTCAATTATATATTTGTATATATTTTTACTATCTCTAGTTGATTCTATACAGGATGTGATTCCAAATTTCAGAATTTGGTCATCATCGAGGTTCCAGATTCTTTGCCAAACATCAAATCTATCGAGAGAATTTCTAAACTTATCTAGTAACTTGGGGTAATAGTGTTTATTAATCCATTCATAAAAATTCTCATCCGTTATTTCCCATAATTGGCTTGGGTTTAAGGATTCTTGATTAATAATCTTATTGTATTCAGCTTTTGCATCCTCTTCTTCCTGTTCCCAGAGTATTTCCCTAAAAGATTTTGGCGTTTTTTTCATCCCTTGGATTTAATTACCATCCTATGAAATAGAAAATTAAGTATTATTAAATGCATTTATTCATTTACATCTTCCCAATTAATTCCTTCGCTCTATCTAAACTATAAGCTCCTTCGATTTCATTTTTTTCAAATACCATGAAATAAGCAAAATTATCTCCTGCCAGTCGTTCCCATTCGTTACCTAAACGGCATTTTGCAGCACTGTCGGTATTATCAAGATGCCCACCTTTGGTTTCCAATAAAATTGTCTTTCCTGACTTAGTTTGTAAAATGAAGTCGGGATAATGCTTTGCTTTAAAGCCGTTTATGAAATATCCTTTTCCACGCTCCAAATTTCTATGCCAGAATAGAATATTAGAAGAAGTACCTATCTGCATAATTGCTTCTTCTTCAAAACCATTCATTGAACCTTCACGTTCGTAAAGTGAGTTTCCAATAGAGGAGCCAAGATTACCAGGAACAATTTCCTTTGGAAGCTTCCAGGTTGGTTTAGTCAAAATTCTTTTAGATTTTATGAGGTCCATAAATTGTCTTTCAGCATATGCATCCGACAGTTGTCTTATTTTAGCCTTAATTTTATCGCTATAACTCCACTTTCTAACAAGTATATCTCTAAGTTGTTCCTGGCTCAAGTTTTCAATAATTCTTGATATATAAACTTTTATTTCAGGGTCCATGATAGGATACATATTTCCCATCAAACTAGTTAGTTCATTAGCAATGTCTGCGACCTGTTTTTCCCTTGGTTTTGCCAAGATATATTCAGCAATAGGGTCTTTTACTAAGTTGTCTTCTATTCTTGTAAAAGATGGTCTGTAATCATCCTTTGCTGATTTCTCCAGGTCAACCTTGTAGAGGTCTGAGGATATCTTATCAAAATCAATATTCGAATCTTCTTGGGAAAGTTTGAAACCTTCAAGTAATGCTTCTGGGTTTAACCGAACTTCTTCAGTTCCAAAAATGTCGCTTGGAGTTACCCTCAAAAAGAATTGAGGAAATACAATGTCTTCAACAACTGGGATATAAGATTCTTTTACTTTATATCTTTTTACCTTGTCTCCCATTTCAATAAAGATTTTTTCGTCTACTGGTTCCTTTTCTTGCTCTTCAATTTGACGTTCGGTGATTTGGTTCTGCTCAAAGGCCATTTTGTCTATTTCAGATAATGCAGGATTTGAATCTAACTCTTCTTCGCCAGCAATAGGCTTATATTGAATTTTGCTTTTATCAAAATCAACTTCATTTTCTTTAGATTCATCCTGTTCTGGAAACAAAAATGACTCTACAGGCTTATTTTTTACTTCTGTTTTGTCCTCTTCGGTCATCTTGTCTACCTTACGGTAGTCTCTCTCACTAAATCCTGCGGTTTGAAGACCTTTCACAATATTTTGAAGGGTTTCATTAAATTTAGCAGAAGCTGTCAGCACGTAGCTTAAATTTAACTGATAAGCCTTATGCTTTCTCACATATGGTTGACGTAATACTCTCCCTAAAATTTGTTCAACGTCTACGGCACTAGATTTATCAGCAAGTGAAGCCAGAATATATGCAAATGGGCAATCCCATCCCTCTTTAAGAGCGTTGATTGTGATAATATATCGCACCTCACATTCCTTACTCATAAGGTCGACATCCTTTAGCTCATCAATATTTGCAGTTTTAATCTTTATTTGATTCTCTGGAATTCCAACCTCTAAAAGATGTTGTTTAAGTTTTTCGAAAGTTGTGTTGTCATCATTAATTTTAGGTTGAGCCTGGAAAAGTACAATTGGCCTGATATATTTCCCTCCTTCTTTCTCTTCTTTCTCAGCTAGTATTTCAAGCTTTCTCTGAAGATGTAGAGCGTTATTAATTACTTCCGATTTATCGTGATTATTATAGACAATAACGGGAAGCTTCACCATGTTTTCCTTTTTCAACTCAATTGCAGGTACAAGGCTAATTATATTACTATTTTGCTTCGGTGTAGCGGTTAAGTCTAAAATAAAGGATGGGTTTAGATTTCGTAACATTTCTACACTCAGAGTACTTTCAGCATTATGGCTTTCATCGACAATCAGAACAGGATTCAAGTATCTCAAAACATTAATTAATGCTGTTGGAGAAACTTCATCAAGTAAATGCTTCTGATTTTTATAGAAAGATTCAAATGCTTCGAGATAACCATTTTCTTCAAACACTTTTCTATCTTCCTTATTTTTAGCCCTAAGACTGGCGAAACTCATAACTACCACACTTATCTGCTCCTGAATAACTGTTGGATTGAAATTAGAAGCCTGGAGTAAGTCTTCCTTTTGATAAATCTCCACTCTATTATTAAAAAGTGCATTAAGTTTCTGACGGTAAGGGTGCTCAGGGTCTTTAAGATTATTTACAGTTTGTTGTAACAAATTGCTCCAAGGAACCAACCAAATTACCATACGTGGTTTTGAACTATCGTAAGCAGAGAAAATAGAGTGTAATGCGTTGATGGCTATAAAGGTCTTTCCTCCCGCAGTAGGAACTTTTACACATACATGGGCCGCTTTAGGGATATTATTCTTGTAGGGCTCCATGCCTGAACCGTCAATAGGATTATATGGACCAATTTTATCCTCCCAATATTGATTGAAGGCTTTACCCAGGTCATTATATTTTTGAACGTAGTCTAAATAGTCTTCAAGGCTGTCGATTACGTTTTGCTGGTAGCTTTTTAATTCCATGCTTAAAATCTTGTGATGTCTCTAGGTATTTTTTTAAAAATTATGTTGTGCTTCACCATGAATTCTTTAGGTAACAGGCAATTATCAGCATAAACAATATATTGTTCGGATTTCTTTTCAATAACATTTAAGGCGTCATAGTCCAAAGTTGTTAGTTCATTAGGTTTGTATATGAAATAATAACTTGTACCATCCTTTTCGCCTAAAAGAAAATTAGATTCAGAATTATCTCTCGAAACTGGAAATGCAGTTCGGGTTTCACTATACCAAATGAATTCACGAATTTTTTTAATATCCACCTCTTCATTTAGATTTTGATTTTCATCAAAAAGAGTCATTCCCAGTTCATAAAAATCAAACTCACCGCCTGTACCTGGAGCAGCATTTTTTTCCTCACCATATCCTTTTGAAACTCTTTTAATCCTTTCAGAGGTTATGTCATTAGCATAATCTTCCATTTCGATTAAAATAAATTTTCGATTTCCACCATCTTCGTAATTCAGGTTTAATACTGCTTGGGCTGTGGTTCCAGAACCTGCAAATGAATCAAGAACGATTGAATCTTTTGTCGTTATTGTATTTATAAGCTCCTTTACATAATCAACAGATTTTGGTTGTGGAAAATCATTTTTATTGAGACCAGGAAAAATGTTCCCAAAGCTGCTTTGCCCTTTTTCTGTATAAAACGAAGAGTCATTTAATATTGTAAAAAGCTTCTTCTCTGCCTTTGGTCCACCTTTTAGTTGGGCATATGATTTTCTGTAAACTTTCCATCCCGATTTTTGTTTTTTCCCCACTAACAAATTATTATCTTTTTCGGCTAAATCTTTACCCCAGGTCCAACAACCTTCAAATCCATCATTCCACAATGGATAGCATTCTACCTCGAAGCCATCATTTTTCTCTAAAGAGGTTTCTTTAGTTTTTGGATTAATATAAATTGGGTAGAAGAGATTAGGTCGAGTTTCTCTATTAAATTCTCTATGGGTATTTCTTAATTCCATCAATCTATATACCCCAAACTCATCCTTATGCTTATAGTTCTTAGAGATTTCTTCAGGACTCTTTTTTACATTAAACGCACCTCGGTCCAAATTCGTTTTGCTGAAGACTAAACAATATTCGTGGTTTGTCGCAAAGTATTTATCTTGACTTCTTCCTTTCGGATTGCATAATAAAACTAATTGTGCAATAAAATTCTTTTCACCAAATATTTCGTAGCAAACCATCCGAGCATTAGTTATTTCGTTTTCATCTAATGAGATGAAAATCGCTCCATCATCTGCTAATAGTTTATGTAGAAGTTTTAACCGTGGATATATCATACAGAGCCATTTATCATGCCTACTTAAGTCCTCCCCAGCTTTACCTACAACTTCGCCTAACCATTTTCTTATTTTAGAATTATTGACATTATCATTATATGCCCATTTTTCTTCGCCTGTATTATAAGGAGGGTCGATATAAATACATTTTATTTTACCTTCATATTGCGGTAAGAGGCTTTTTAATGCTTCTAAATTATCTCCATGGATAATTTTGTTGCCACTGTCAGTTTCAGCTTGTATTTGGCCACCTTCGGCTGTAAAACCATATTTATGTTCCAGGATTTTAAAGGGAACTTCCTGGTGATGATTGACAATTTTATCTTTTCCTATCCAATTGAGTGTTGGCATCTATTTTTAAGTAAATCAGTTATTATTTTTTTAATCCTGGTCTTTCATTGAATCCCAGTAATCGGCATCCAGTTTTTTGATTTCAATAGTTTGTTCTACTTGCATTCCTAAACCGAAATCATAGATGAATTCTGCAAGCTTCTTTCCATCTACCAAAACAATGTTATTCGAACCGTGAAGGCTTTCAACATATCCAATCGCACCAGATGAGAAATAAGATGTGGTTATAAAGACACCCTTATTAGATTGAGCTGTTTGTAGTGCTCCAACAAATTTTTGAACTTCATCACGTTGGATACCACTGTCTAACTTATATCTTTTTGCTTGAAGATAAATTCTTCCCAGTCCTAAAATATCCTCTTTTATAACACCATCTATACCGCCATCATTAGAAGCTTTGGTAACCATACCACTATCTTTTATTTCACCTCCATATCCCATTTTTTGAAGCAGTTGTACAACTAACCTTTCGAATTCAATAGGTGTTTTACTAAGAATAGTATCTAAGATTTCAGCATATATTGATTTCCTGATGTTCTCAAAAGAATTATAGAGTTTTTCCTGGGGAGTTGAATCCTCATCTTCTTTTTCAATACTAAGTTTGTCTGTGGTAGTAGCTTCTTTTTTCTTCCTTGTTGGTTCTCTTTTCTCTAGCTTTTTTTGAATATATTTTTCCAGTTTTTCAGGAGAATTAAGCATTTGTCTCCCCTGAGGATTTATTTGATATTGTCCTCGTTTTGGTTTATCAACCAATCCTGCCATGTTGAGGTAACTCAATGCCCAAGACACACGGTCATAGAAAATATGCCCATTTCCAGAAGGATACATTCTAGTTACCTCTTCTTCTGAAAGATTAAAATCTTCTGCTAAAGGTTCAATGAAATCTTTTAGTTTAAGGATTGGATGCTTTGTAAGTAAATCAAGCGCACGCAATCTTATTTCATCATGCTTAGGTATAGCCATTGATAATTCATGGTTTTAGTTGGTGTAGGGTAAGAGTCTGGGATTAAAAGTAGTGTTTTTGGATAATCTTAACAAGTACCAATCGATTTTGAAAATATTCCCCCCTCCCTGGCTATACGTCAGGGGTGTCCTGTCTTCGAAAATACCCCTCCCTGGGGATACTTCATTTCCCATGCAGGTGAGTCAAAAAAAATTTTTTGAAAATTTTTAATTTTTGGCTGGTAATTACTTATTAATTTTTGCCCTTGCCGTCTCAGCTCTAACATAATCAACCAAATCTCTTAATTCTTGCTCACTCATGTCTGACGGCAAAGTTCTATTATGATTTGAGTGCTTTTTTTTAATTTCATTTAGTCTCAAATAAAACTTTTCTTTATCACTTAATATTTTTCCCGTTGGTGGGTCTCCTGGGAATAGTTTGATATTATAATTAAACATTAATTTAATAACTGTAACAGGAATTAGGAAAAGTAAAAAAATGAAAAGAAGTGGTATTGAAAGAAATAGTTTTACCGCTTTTAAGTTTGCATCGAAAACGCTAATATCCTTAAATCTATGTTTGGTCTTTGCTTTCCTTAAGGCTAGTACCCATTTCTCTGCCTCTAAGTCGTATCTGAGATTTGTTATCGCCCCGTTGTCATTGGGTCGCCAGTTGTAATTGTTGTTAGGCATTGGCATTATATACTGCATTACTTGCTACAAGTAACATTAAAAACCTATTATTTGCCAGAAGTTTCAGATAAACTATTGCCAAATTCTCTTCAGCTAAGAAATTCACTTATTACTGTTCTTTTTCGGTTAGAAAAATGGTCAGGGAAAGATTTTAACGTTCTTATCTATCATTTTAAATAATAACAGTGACAGGTTAACGCTGGGAAGGTTATAAACTGTATATATTCCACCCTTTGTCCTAAGCGATTGCTGTCTAAAGAGTTAGCAATTGAGTTGGGATTAAAAAGAAAATATAAGCTGGTTGGTGCTCCAAAGAGATTGCTAATTTTAAATGAAATTATTCTCCATTTATTAACGGCTCTGTACAATTACAATAAAATTGTTATCTAATCCAACTATTAAAATCTAAATTTATTCCTGTAAACCCCAGTAATTTGAGAATAGCAACTTAATTATTAAGAATAAAATTTCTAGTGAATTTTAAAATGAAGGATTGCAATAATAAAAGCTATTCCTATTCTTGGAAATGCAGCACATGACTGAATGCCTGATTGTTTGTAAAATAGAAATAAGTCTGGCAAATTGCATTTTTATTCATTGCTGTGAGCTAGGACAATTACATCTTTAATATGCATCCACCCCTTGATATCTTCCCAAAAAATAGAATAATACACAGCTATTGCCTCATAGGGTTCGAACCCGTCCGTAAAATTGTATTCAGCGTCTCCTAAATAGATATGTTCATTTTTGTTAAAAGGTCCAGGAACAAAGCGCATGGAGGTCGTATCGAGATTATAACCCTTATTCACCTTAATTTTAACACACCCATCTCTATCCATATAATGAATTGCTATTTGTGTGATATAAGGAGCTAGTTCATTTATAATTCTTGAAAGTATTTCTGGTGTAATCATAACATTTATTTTTTAAGTTAATTTGTTTTAGCAATAATTTGCAAGCAGTAAACTATTAAGGTGGTTTCGTTTTCTCTTTATACGATTTATTTAGTGACTTAATTTTATCCTTAAATTTGGAATAGTATTTTTTAATTGTTTTAATATTCTTCCCTGCAACCATTGCTAATTTTTTCTGGGTAATTTTTCCGTGTTTTAGAAACTCCCACTCATCTAAAGCAGCTCTTATTTCCTCAAATGACTTGCGTGCTTTATCTTTATTAATAGCAGTCATCACTAAGCTTTGCCTTTCCTTGCGGGTCAAATCGTAATCTGGATTAAAAACAAATCTTTTTCTTTCGTTCAGAGTAAGCTTTAAATCATCGCTCTCAGTCTTCATTATAGAATTCACTAATTTTTTCAATTCCTTTTTTGTAACGGGAGGTTTAGAATGTTTTTTATTGATATCTTGAAGGAGATTATAAATGTCGTAATATGAACTGGTTGGATTTAGAGCTCGAAACTGATAACCGATTGCAATTAAAATTGTGTTTCTGTAACCCTCTCTTATACCATGTCTAGGAATAAATATTGATGCCACACCAAATTTCTCCCCATTATCATATATGGCCTCTCCATCGAAATCTATATGAGCAATAATGTCATTCAGATTTGTAAATCGTTTTTTTTCTGATTGGCCCACGCCATTCCCTATTACTTTTTCTTTTTTTTCGGGAATTATGTGGGTCTTTTTTATTTCATTAGCTTTCCATATTTCTGAATCATTATTAATGTATATAGAAGAGTCAAAGGGAATAATAAAAGGTTGAGTTACCTTAGCTGCATTCAAATCTGCATTTATACCTAATTTTTCTGAAATTAATTCATAGTTATACCTAAAATTGTTCTGAGTTAATCCTTCAACTTTTACCAGACAATGTCTTCCCTTATTTGATAAAGTTTTATATGAGGCGTATAAAATATCTTCATCAGGGCATTTAGTATCTCCATCCATATCTATGGCTATGATACCTGTAGGTTTAATAATACTTTTACTATTTCTATAACCGTTGAAAAGAAAAGAGTAAGTCACACAGGGAAGCGTGACTTTAATACTGTCATATTTATCCTTATCAAAATTCAGAATTAAAGCCCGTTGCGCCTCTTCAATGAGACATTTTTTATCACTCCCATATTTTATCATATCGAAAACTGAATTCAGGGAAACAGTTGCCATAACCTTGGGTTCTGTTACACTATTAAAAAGGTTAAGTCTCATATTAGTAAATGGCATTTTTCTTTAAAATGTTATTAACCTCGATTACTGGATAGAGGTAAATCTCGCCTATAACTGTAAAAGGTAGAATTCCTTCCTCTCGGTATTTTATAATAGTGTTAGGGCTGAGTCCAAATGAATCTTTCAGGTCTTTGTTCCGATAAAATTTTTTGCGTCCGCAATTCCCGTTATCTTCTAGTTTCTCCAGTAGCCTTTTAAGAAGAACTTCCAAGTGTGTCGTGTTTTCAGTACATTTCATATTCGTAGTTTTTCATTTTCTGCTACAAATTTTTAATATATCTGAAGGAGGAGCTAAGGATTCCCAAGAATTCCCTTCAAGGCTTTCACGATGAAAAGGAAAAACAATTGAAAATTGGATAGATAATGTTCACTTATGTTATAAATGAACATTAGCAGGTTTTACGGGAGCCGTTATAAATAAACTCTTGTTTTATGTTCAAAAATGCTTTATATTTGATGTTAATGAACATTTAAATCTGCTGAAATGGTTGGAAGTACGTATTTAGATTTTGACAAAGCTCAAGGAAAAGGTATGAGATTAATAAGGTCTGGTGAGAATCCTACTTTCGGTCTTCTTATAATATGCGGTGTGAATTTAGGATTAAGAATTTCAGATTTGTTGGAACTCACATTTGGCGAGCTAAGGCATTCTGAAATAGATATTAAGGAAAAGAAGACTGGAAAAACTAGAACTTTGTCCATTAATGAAAATATCCATCAAGCATTGCAATATTTTAAGGGTGAGAATCCCAATTTTAAGGCTTTCAGAAGTCGCAAAGGAACAATCTATAGTACTCAACACGTAAATAGATTAATTAAGCAGTACTTTTCGGGTAAGCATATAAGTAGCCATTCCCTCCGTAAGACCTTTGGAAGAAGGGTGTACAATAATAACGGAAGAAGTGAAGATGCGTTAATGTACCTGATGGAGTTGTTCAACCATTCTTCAATGAGCTTGACGAAAAAATATTTGGGTATAAGACAACAGGAACTTCGGAATATTTATATGAATCTTTAATCTGTTATGGAGTGTTTTAATTAAATTGTTGCAGTGCCTCTCCTAAATTATTTTAGATTTTTTAAGAATTTAGTATCCCCGTATGAAAATCTTATTTCTATACAGATTTAATACCTTCGAAGGTAAACAAAGATGCTTAGAATGAGAACCAGCATATTACAAACTCCAACGGACTTTTTAAACGACTAAAGATAAAAGAGTAAAAATGATTCATAAAAAAGACTTGAGAATAGGAAACTTTGTGAAAGAGGCAACCTTAGGAGTTTGCAAAGTAAGAGGTATTCATAATGATATAGTTTGGGTAGGCCCAATGTTAGGGAGCGATAATGATAAGAAAGTGAATATAGAGGAATTAAAGCCAATTGAATTAAATTTAAATTGGCTTTTAGCTTTTTCTTTTTCACTTTATAGTTCAAAGGTGAGTTATAGAGGAATTAGCATATCAGATTTGACTAAACCGAATAAATATTTGACTGAGTATTGGAATCTTAGTGTGCCATTGGAGAAAGAGAAAGAAGTGGTTTTAGACAGATTCTTTGTAAAGAAAGTCTATTTCCCCTATAGAAAAGATATTATAGATACGTATAATTTATTTATGTACTCACAGGATTTAGTCCGCCAAGATTTTACTGAGCACATAAATGATAAATATAAATTTCATCAAGTACTTAAAGAACAAGTTACTTACCACCAGCCTAATGTTCACATACTGCAGAATGTTTTTTATCAAATATTTAGATTCGAAATTGGAATTGAACATCCGCAATACATCGATAATTAATTAAAAAAAAGAAATGACTCTTAAAAATGATTTAAGAATAGGAAACTTTGTGAAAGATGCAACTTTAGGACTTTGCCAAATAACTGGCATTTATAATAAAACCGCTTGGGTTTATCAAAGGTTTGGTGATGAAAAGGAAGTTAGTATTGAGGAATTAGAGCCAGTTGAACTAAGTACGGATTGGCTTTTAGCTTTTTCTTTTTTAATGAATAATAAAAGAATAAAACAAAATGGAAAAGATTGGAAAGAAAGAAAAGCAATAGGTGAGTGCTTCCAAGAAAGTTGGACGATTGAATTTCCCACCTCACTGACAAATAAAAGTGGGAGCCAAAGTTATTTCACAGTGTATAAAGACTATTGCCCCAATTGTGAAAACATTAAAGATAAGTATACATTCTTTACTCAAGCAAAACAACAAGTTACCTACCAAAAAGCTTATGTTCACGTATTACAAAATATGTTATATCAAATATTTCATCTCGATATAAAAATAAAAGACTTCCGATATATCGACAATAAAAATAATTCATGAGTAACTTAATTATTATTTTCAATATTAAGGGAGTCTCGGCTATATTTGTATAAGTACTTTGAAATTATTAGTTACATAAGTTTGGTTACCCTATCAGTTACCCTTTGATGAGGTATGATTGGAAAACCTCATAAACATTGTTGTTACAAAAAAAGGTGACGGAGCCTCTTTCTCCGCAAAATGAAAGCCTGAAATCATCGATTTCAGGCTTTTTTGTTTTTGTGTGTTGACAGCTTGTTGTTATTCCATCTCGTCCTGATGCCTTTCGCAGTTTGGAGATTTTTCCAGTTTTCTAAAAGAATAAATGTCATCACTGCCGGTTCCTGGCCGGTTGGAAGCAAAATAACCAGTTTCTCCTGATGGATCTAAGATCAACGAAAAATCGTCAAATTTACTGTTCACGGGTTTTCCAAGGTTTTCGACCGAGCTTTCTAATTCTGGTGTTGCTTTAAAAATATCCAGCCCTCCGTAGCCGGGATATCCATCACTGGCAAAATACAGGATCCCGCTGGTACTCATGAATGGGAATGTTTCCCGGGCTTCCGTATTTAAATGGGCGAGGTTTTTTACCGATCCAAAACTGCCGTCCGGATGGATTGCCACAACATACAGGTCAGATTGGCCTTTGCCTCCAGGCATATCAGAAGCAAAAAAGAGTTGATCTTCTTCCGCATTCAGCGCGGGATGGGCTACCGAATAGCTGGAACTGTTGAAGGGAAGTGCTTCAATATTCTGCCATTTTCCATGTGAATCCAGTTCTGCACGGTAAATTTTCAGTCGGGTTACGCCTTTTGCATCCCTTTTTCTTCCGCGTTCATAATTGTTACGAGTGAAATAAACGGTCTTGCCATCCTTGGTGAAAACAGCTGTAGATTCATGAAAATTGCTATTCAATTCGGGGATTTTCTCAGGTTCCGAGGAATGACTTTCAGGATCAGTGCTATAGAAATCTGTAAAAAACTCGTGGTCCCATTTATGGATTCTTTTATAGAAATTTCCAGTGTCGCGTGCGCTGGCAAAAACCAGTTTTTCCTGGTAAAAAGCCGGGGCATAATCAGATCTTTCCGAATTAAAAGGCATGATTTTAACTTCATAATAGGTGGTTCCTTCCGCCGCTTTTCCGGCAAATCGGGACTCGATCAAGGCCGCTCTTTTCTGGCCTCTGGCCTTTCTGGCGAAAATGTTCATCAGGCTATCAGCCTTGGTAGTGTTTCCGATGGATTTCAGGGAATGAGCATACCTGAAGTACGCTTCAGCTTCCGGCTCATCTTCCTGGAAGAACTGTTTCTGGTACCAGAAGGCGGCTTTGGGAAGTTCGCCCATGGCATAATAACTATCGGCAAGTTGCGCGTATAATTCAGCAGATTGTCTGCCTTTTTTGGTCATGGGCCAGAGAATTTCCTTGGCCTCAGCGTAGGAATGATTGGCAATGGCTTCCGCAGCGCGTTCCATTTTCTTTTCCTGCGCATAAAGCGGAGACCAAAAAATGCCCAGGATGAGGAAGTAGTAGTAAGATTTTTTCATGATCGTCATTTTAGAAGAAACGTGGTGAAATTAGTTGGCCGAATTTGCTGAAAAGTTCTACTCGCAGCAGGAATTCAAAAGAACCGTCATTGAAGGAAGTATTTCCAAGATCGGTGGTTTCCTTGTCGTAAGCAAAGCCCAGCATGATCTCATCTGAAATATTGAACGCGGCCATCGCACTCCAGGCGGCACTCCATCGATAAGAAGCGCCAAGGGTCACTTTCTCCTTATACCAGAAATTGGCTGAAACGTCTACCTGCAAAGGTGCTCCCTGCACGATTTTGCTCAGTACGGCAGGCTTTAGTTTCCAGTCGGTATCCAGGTCAAAAACGTGCCCTGCGATGAGGTAAAAATGCATGCGCTCTCTCGCGATGGAAGCCGAACTGTTTTCGAAGTGTTGTGTCTCGATGATGTTGGGCACGGAAAGTCCGGCGTAAAACCTGTCGGTATGATAATACACACCGGCACCAACGGTAGGGGAGAACTGGCGATCTATATTGCTGTTAGGATCACTCGGTTCGTTCTGGTATTTTGCCAGCTGCTCAAAATCCACGCTCAGCAGGTGCGCGCCGGCTTTTAGGCCAAAGGAAAGATTTCCGTTCACCGAAGTTGGGATCGTATAGGAAAATACGGCGTCTACGGCAGTTTCATGAGTAGGACCCAATTCATCATTCACGACTGAAATTCCCGCTCCTACGCGGTAGGAAACCGGCATATGCAGGTTAAAAGCTTCCGTTTTCGGGGCGCCTTCCAGACCTACCCACTGGGAGCGGTATAGGCCATTGAAACTAAGGACGCCACGGGAACCAGCGTAAGCCGGGTTCACCGTCATGGTATTGTACATATACTGGCTGTATTGCGCTTCCTGCTGCGCCATGCACACATTCAGGAATAAAAGACTGGCAATTATTATGATATTTTTCATCTTTTTGATATTTAAGGTTCTAAGGATTCGGTTTTTCTAATAATTATCGGTTGATGTAGATATATCCGGCCTTTTTGACCAATTTATTTTGTTCTTCATCCAGATATTCCAGCACATAGAAGTACGTGCCTGTTGGTAGCAGATCGTCTCCCGAGACTACTACACGACCATTTGATCGCCCTTCGAAATAATTATTATCAGGATCATATCCTTTTTCTTTCCAAACCAGCACACCCCATCTATTAAAGATCTGCATGGTGTTTTGTGGATAACTTTCAATATTCTCAATGATCAGGACATCATTGTATCCATCCCCATCAGGCGTGAGCAATTCATAAACGAATACTTCACTCTGGGAAACACCCAATACCTGCAGGTAATCTGGAACAGAATCACCGTTCATATCCATTGGATTATTAGGATTCGGACCAATTTCGGTACCGTTGGAGATACCATCTTTATCACAGTCACCTGCCAGGAATTCTTCTGATTGTGGCATGCTAACATGCGCAGGATCTGAATCACAGGCATTAAAAGGATCAGTTTGATCATTCATCTCATCGGCATTGATCACTCCATCACCATCACAATCTGCTGTTAGGAAGTTTCCTGACTTCGGAAGGGTAACGGCTGCGGAATCGAAATCACAAGGATCGTTCACATCTGTGTTACCAAGCGCTTCATCGCCGTCATTCACGCCATCACCATCGGTATCCGGGTTATTCGGGTCTGAAATGGCTCCGGAAGGATCCGCTTCCGTAGAAGGATCATTTTTACCGGTTCTTTCTTCATCGTTGGTAAGGCCGTCATTATCACAATCAGCAGTTCCAACGGCCATTGGGTTTGGATCACATGGATTTTCAGGATCGCTTCCGTTAGCAGTTTCCTCGGCATCTGAAATTCCGTCAGCATCTGTATCCACTTCATAGGAGAAAGGATCGGTTCCCACGCTAATTTCATAGGCATTGCTTCCGCCGTCGCTATCGCAGTCCATATCCTGCCATTCCTGAGGAGGAGTGATACTCTGGCTGGCAAGCAAGAGCGAACAAGGATCTAAAGGATTGGTCTTGTCGTTCATTTCAGTACCGTCCAGTACTCCGTCGCCATCACTATCCATGTTTCTCCAGTCAGTTTTAGTGTTTATTTCTGAAATGTTAGACATTCCATCGTTGTCACAATCGGTCTGTAACCATTCTTCGGAAGGTTCGAGCGTCTGACTCGCAGGATTCAGCGAACAAATATCCAGCGGATTGGTATTATCCAGGATTTCCTGGCCATCCAGCACCGCATCATTGTCTGAATCAGGGTTATTAGGATCGGTGCCTAAAATTTCTTCTTCGGAATTGGTGAGGCCGTCATTGTCGCAATCACTGGAACCAAGCGGTTTTCCTCCAACCGAATCACAGTCGTCGCTGGCATCAGTTCCATCCTGAGCTTCCTGGGCATCGCTGATACCATCACCATCGCTGTCTGGCGACTCTGTGGTCACAATCGTGGTTTGTGTAGTTGGATTGGTTTCTGAAGGGAAACAATCGCTGGTGCTTAGCGGCGTTCCGCCAATCGAATCACAATCGTTGTTTGGATCGGTTCCATCAGTTACTTCCTGACCGTCATTAATTCCATCGCCGTCAGAATCGGCATTATTCGGATCAGTTCCGGCGGAAACTTCTTCAGCAGTAGTCAGTCCGTCAGCATCGCAATCGCTGGTGCTGAGCGGCGTTCCGCCAATTGAATCACAGTCGTTATTAGGATCGGTTCCATCGGTCACTTCCTGACCGTCATTGATTCCGTCACCATCAGAATCCGGATTATTAGGGTCGGTTCCAGCGGAAACTTCTTCAGCAGTCGTCAGTCCGTCAGCATCGCAATCGCTGGTGCTTAGCGGCGTTCCACCGATCGAGTCACAATCGTTGTTTGGATCGGTTCCATCAGCCACTTCCTGTCCGTCATTGATCCCATCACCATCAGAATCCGGGTTATTCGGATCAGTTCCAGTGGAAGCTTCTTCAGCGTTTGTCAAGCCATCCCCGTCAGGATCACAATTATCAGCAGTTTGAAGCGGATCGCAAATGTCTAACGGATTCGTTCCATCGGTCACTTCCTGTCCGTCATTGATTCCATCACCATCAGAATCCGCATTATTTGGGTCGGTTCCAGCGGAAGCTTCTTCAGCATTGGTCAAATCATCCCCGTCAGGATCACAATTATCAGCAGTTTGCAACGGATCACAGATATCCAGCGGATCAGTTCCATCAGTCACTTCCTGTCCGTCGTTAATACCGTCACCATCAGAATCAGCATTATTTGGGTCGGTTCCTACAGCGGCTTCTTCAGCATTAGTCAGTCCGTCAGCATCGCAGTCGCTGGTGCTGAGCGGAGTTCCACCAATCGAGTCACAATCGTTATTTGGATCGGTTCCGTCAGTTACTTCCTGTCCGTCATTGATTCCATCACCATCAGAATCAGGATTATTCGGATCGGTTCCAGCGGAAACTTCTTCGGCAGTAGTCAGTCCGTCAGCATCGCAGTCGCTGGTGCTAAGTGGCGTTCCACCAATAGAATCACAGTCATTGTTTGGATTGGTTCCATCAGCCACTTCCTGTCCGTCATTGATCCCATCACCATCAGAATCGGCATTATTTGGATCAGTACCTGCAGCGGCTTCTTCGGCGTTTGTCAAACCATCTCCGTCCGGATCACAGTTATCAGCAGTTTGCAGCGGATCACAAATATCTAGCGGATCGGTTCCATCAGTTACTTCCGGACCGTCATTGATTCCATCACTATCAGAATCCGGATTATTTGGGTCGGTTCCAGCGGCAGCTTCTTCGGCATTAGTCAGTCCGTCAGCATCGCAATCGCTGGTGCTGAGCGGCGTTCCACCGATCGAATCACAGTCGTTGTTTGGATCGGTGCCATCGGTCACTTCCTGTCCGTCATGAATTCCATCACCGTCAGAATCAGGATTATTTGGATCAGTTCCGGCGGAAACTTCTTCAGCAGTAGTCAGTCCGTCAGCATCGCAATCGCTGGTGCTAAGTGGCGTTCCTCCAATCGAGTCACAATCGTTATTTGGATCGGTTCCGTCAGCCACTTCCTGACCATCATTGATTCCGTCACCATCAGAATCCGGGTTATTAGGATCTGTTCCGGCGGCGGCTTCTTCAGCAGTAGTCAGTCCGTCAGCATCGCAGTCGCTGGTGCTAAGCGGCGTTCCGCCAATCGAGTCACAATCGTTATTAGGATCAGTTCCATCAGCCACTTCGTGTCCGTCTTGAATTCCGTCACCATCAGAATCAGGATTATTCGGATCAGTTCCGGCGGAAGTTTCTTCGGCAGTCGTTAGTCCGTCAGCATCACAATCGCTGGTGCTAAGTGGCGTTCCTCCAATCGAGTCACAATCGTTATTTGGATCGGTTCCGTCAGCAACTTCCTGTCCGTCTTGAATTCCATCACCATCAGAATCGGCATTATTTGGATCAGTTCCGGCGGTAGCTTCCTGAGCGTTTGTCAATCCATCCCCGTCAGGATCACAGTTATCGGCAGTTTGCAGCGGATCGCAGATATCCAGCGGATTCGTTCCATCAGCCACTTCCTGTCCGTCATTGATTCCATCACCATCAGAATCAGCATTATTTGGATCGGTTCCGGCGGCAGCTTCTTCGGCGTTTGTCAAGCCATCCCCGTCAGGATCACAGTTATCAGCAGTTTGCAGTGGATCGCAAATATCTAACGGATTGGTTCCGTCAGCCACTTCCTGGCCGTCATTAATTCCATCACCGTCAGAATCCGGGTTATTCGGATCTGTTCCGGCGGAAGTTTCTTCAGCAGTCGTTAGTCCGTCAGCATCGCAATCGCTGGTGCTATGTGGCGTTCCTCCAATCGAGTCACAATCGTTATTTGGATCGGTTCCGTCAGTTACTTCCTGTCCGTCGTTGATTCCATCACCATCGGAATCAGGATTATTCGAATCGGTTCCAGCGGCAGCTTCTTCGGCAGTAGTCAGTCCGTCAGCATCGCAATCGCTGGTGCTATGTGGCGTTCCTCCAATCGAGTCACAATCGTTATTTGGATCAGTTCCATCAGCTACTTCTTGGCCGTCGTTAATTCCATCGCCGTCAGAATCCGGATTATTCGGATCGGTTCCTGCGGCAGCTTCTTCGGCGTTTGTCAAACCATCCCCGTCAGGATCACAGTTATCGGCAGTTTGCAGCGGATCACAGATATCCAGCGGATTCGTTCCATCGGTCATTTCCTGTCCGTCGTTGATTCCATCACCATCAGAATCGGCATTATTCGGATCTGTTCCGGCGGTAGTTTCTTCGGCGTTTGTCAAACCATCAGCATCCGGATCACAATTATCAGCAGTTTGTAGCGGATCACAGATATCCAGCGGATCAGTTCCATCAGCTACTTCTTGGCCGTCGTTAATTCCATCGCCGTCAGAATCCGGATTATTCGGATCGGTTCCAGCGGAAACTTCTTCAGCATTGGTCAAGCCATCTCCGTCAGGATCACAATTATCAGCAGTTTGCAGCGGATCACAGATATCCAGCGGATTCGTTCCATCGGTCATTTCCTGTCCGTCGTTGATTCCATCACCATCAGAATCGGCATTATTCGGATCTGTTCCGGCGGTAGTTTCTTCGGCGTTTGTCAAACCATCAGCATCCGGATCACAATTATCAGCAGTTTGTAGCGGATCACAGATATCCAGCGGATCAGTTCCATCAGCCACTTCCTGTCCGTCTTGAATTCCATCACCATCAGAATCGGCATTATTCGGATCTGTTCCGGCGGCAGCTTCTTCAGCGTTTGTCAAACCATCCCCGTCAGGATCACAGTTATCGGCAGTTTGCAGCGGATCGCAAATGTCCAGCGGATTGGTTCCATCGGTCATTTCCTGTCCGTCATTGATTCCATCGCCATCAGAATCAGGATTGTTGGGATCGGTTCCAGCGGCAGCTTCCTGAGCGTTTGTCAAGCCATCCCCGTCAGGATCACAATTATCGGCAGATTGCAGCGGATCACAGATATCTAGCGGATTCGTTCCATCGGTCACTTCCTGTCCGTCTTGAATTCCATCACCATCAGAATCAGCATTATTTGGATCAGTTCCGGCGGTAGCTTCCTGAGCGTTTGTCAATCCATCCCCGTCAGGATCACAGTTATCGGCAGTTTGCAGCGGATCACAGATATCCAGCGGATTCGTTCCATCAGCCACTTCCTGACCGTCGTTGATTCCGTCACCATCAGAATCGGTATTATTTGGATTAGTTCCGGCGGCAGTTTCTTCGGCAGTCGTTAGTCCGTCAGCATCACAGTCGCTGGTGCTTAGCGGCGTTCCTCCGATCGAATCACAGTCGTTATTAGGATCTGTGCCATCGTTCACTTCCTGTCCGTCCTCGATGCCATCACCATCAGAATCCGGGTTATTTGGGTCAGTTCCGGCGGAAGCTTCTTCAGCATTGGTCAAACCATCCCCGTCAGGATCACAATTATCAGCAGTTTGCAAAGGATCGCAAATATCCAGCGGATCAGTTCCATCAGCCACTTCCTGTCCGTCGTTGATGCCATCACCATCAGAATCCGGGTTATTCGGATCGGTTCCAGCGGCAGTTTCTTCGGCATTTGTCAAACCATCCCCGTCAGGATCACAGTTATCGGCAGTTTGCAATGGATCGCAGATATCCAGCGGATCGGTTCCGTCCGTCATTTCCTGACCATCATTAATGCCATCTCCATCAGAATCAGCATTATTAGGATCGGTTCCAGCGGAAGTTTCTTCAGCATTGGTTAGACCATCACCGTCAGGATCACAATTATCGGCAGTTTGCAGCGGATCACAGATATCCAGCGGATTGGTTCCATCAGTCACTTCCTGGCCGTCTTGAATTCCATCACCATCAGAATCGGGGTTATTCGGATCTGTTCCGGCGGAAGCTTCTTCGGCAGTCGTTAGTCCGTCAGCATCGCAGTCGCTGGTGCTGAGCGGCGTTCCGCCAATTGAATCACAGTCGTTATTAGGATCGGTTCCATCGGTCACTTCCTGACCGTCATTGATGCCATCACCGTCAGAATCGGCATTATTCGGATCGGTTCCAGCGGAAGCTTCTTCAGCGTTTGTCAAACCATCAGCATCAGGATCACAGCTATCGGCAGTTTGAAGCGGATCGCAAATGTCTAACGGATTCGTTCCATCGGTCACTTCCTGTCCGTCATTGATACCGTCACCATCAGAATCCGCATTATTCGGATCGGTTCCAGCAGCAGCTTCTTCGGCGTTTGTCAAACCATCCCCGTCAGGATCACAATTATCCGCAGTTTGTAGCGGATCGCAAATATCCAGCGGATTGGTTCCATCGGTCACTTCCTGTCCGTCATTAATTCCGTCACCATCAGAATCCGGATTATTTGGGTCGGTTCCGGCGGCAACTTCTTCGGCGTTTGTCAATCCATCCCCGTCAGGATCACAGTTATCAGCGGTTTGTAGCGGATCGCAAATGTCTAACGGATCGGTTCCGTCAGCCACTTCCTGTCCGTCATTGATTCCATCACCATCAGAATCCGCATTATTCGGATCGGTTCCAGTTGCAGCTTCTTCAGCATTGGTTAAACCATCCCCGTCAGGATCACAGTTATCAGCAGTTTGCAGTGGATCGCAGATATCTAACGGATTCGTTCCATCAGTTACTTCCTGACCATCATTGATTCCATCACCATCAGAATCCGGGTTATTCGGATCGGTTCCGGCGGAAACTTCTTCAGCAGTAGTTAGTCCGTCAGCATCGCAGTCGCTGGTGCTAAGCGGCGTTCCTCCGATCGAATCACAGTCGTTATTAGGATCTGTTCCATCGGTCACTTCCTGTCCGTCATTGATACCGTCACCATCAGAATCGGGGTTATTCGGATCTGTTCCAGCGGTAGTTTCTTCGGCAGTAGTCAGTCCGTCAGCATCGCAATCGCTGGTGCTAAGCGGCGTTCCGTCAATCGAGTCACAATCGTTATTAGGATCGGTTCCGTCAGCTACTTCCTGTCCGTCATTGATTCCGTCACCATCTGAATCAGCATTATTAGGATCAGTTCCGGCGGAAGCTTCTTCAGCATTGGTCAGTCCGTCAGCATCGCAATCGCTGGTGCTAAGCGGCGTTCCTCCGATCGAATCACAGTCGTTATTAGGATCTGTTCCATCGGTCACTTCCTGGCCGTCATTGATGCCATCACCATCAGAATCGGCATTATTCGGATCAGTTCCGGCGGAAGCTTCTTCAGCATTGGTTAGACCATCACCGTCAGGATCACAATTATCTGCAGTTTGCAGCGGATCACAGATATCCAGCGGATCGGTTCCGTCAGCCACTTCCTGTCCGTCATTGATACCGTCACCATCAGAATCCGGATTATT
Organism: Christiangramia flava JLT2011; assembly: GCF_001951155.1. Classification (NCBI taxonomy): domain Bacteria; kingdom Pseudomonadati; phylum Bacteroidota; class Flavobacteriia; order Flavobacteriales; family Flavobacteriaceae; genus Christiangramia; species Christiangramia flava. The sequence continues at coordinate 461,238 of NZ_CP016359.1, read as the reverse complement.
TGGATCAGTTCCGGCGGAAACTTCTTCAGCAGTAGTCAGTCCGTCAGCATCGCAATCGCTGGTGCTTAGCGGCGTTCCACCGATCGAGTCACAATCGTTGTTTGGATCGGTTCCGTCAGCCACTTCCTGTCCGTCATTAATTCCATCACCATCAGAATCCGGGTTATTTGAATCTGTTCCGGCGGAGGCTTCTTCAGCAGTAGTCAGTCCGTCAGCATCGCAGTCGCTGGTGCTAAGCGGCGTTCCACCGATCGAATCACAATCGTTATTTGGATCGGTTCCGTCAGCCACTTCCTGTCCGTCATTAATTCCATCACCATCAGAATCGGCGTTATTTGGATCAGTTCCAGCGGAAGCTTCTTCAGCATTGGTCAAATCATCTCCATCCGGATCACAATTATCGGCAGTTTGCAGCGGATCGCAAATATCCAGCGGATTGGTTCCGTCAGTTACTTCTTGTCCGTCTTGAATTCCATCTCCATCAGAATCAGGATTATTTGGGTCGGTTCCGGCGGAAACTTCTTCAGCAGTAGTCAGTCCGTCAGCATCGCAATCGCTGGTGCTTAGGGGCGTTCCACCGATCGAATCACAGTCGTTATTAGGATCGGTTCCATTGGTCACTTCCTGTCCATCGTTAATTCCGTCTCCATCAGAATCGGCATTATTCGGATCGGTTCCAGCGACAGCTTCTTCAGCGTTTGTCAAATCGTCCCCGTCAGGATCACAGTTATCAGCAGTTTGCAGCGGATCGCAAATATCCAGTGGATCGGTTCCGTCAGCCACTTCCTGTCCGTCATTGATACCGTCACCATCAGAATCGGGGTTATTTGTGTCGGTTCCGGCGGAAACTTCTTCGGCGTTTGTCAAACCATCAGCATCCGGATCACAATTATCAGCAGTTTGCAGCGGATCACAGATATCCAGCGGATTCGTTCCATCAGCCACTTCCTGGCCGTCGTTGACACCGTCACCATCAGAATCGGCATTATTCGGATCGGTTCCGGCGGTAGTTTCTTCGGCGTTTGCCAAACCATCAGCATCCGGATCACAGTTATCAGCAGATTGCAGCGGATCACAAATATCCAGCGGATTCGTTCCATCAGCCACTTCCTGTCCGTCATTGATTCCATCACCATCAGAATCAGGATTATTCGGATCAGTTCCGGCGGCGGCTTCTTCAGCAGTAGTCAGTCCGTCAGCATCGCAGTCGCTGGTGCTAAGAGGGGTTCCACCGATCGAGTCACAGTCATCGTTTGGATCGGTGCCATCGGTCACTTCCTGACCGTCGGTGATTCCGTCGCCATCAGAATCGGCATTATTCGGATCGGTTCCAGCGGAAACTTCTTCAGCGTTTGTCAAACCATCAGCATCAGGATCACAATTATTTGCAGTTTGCAGCGGATCGCAGATATCCAGCGGATCGGTTCCGTCCGTCATTTCCTGACCATCATTAATGCCATCTCCATCAGAATCAGCATTATTCGGATCGGTTCCTGCAGCAGCTTCTTCGGCGTTTGTTAAGCCATCTCCGTCAGGATCACAATTATCAGCAGTTTGCAGCGGATCGCAGATATCCAGCGGATCGGTTCCATCAATTACTTCCTGTCCGTCCTGGATGCCATCACCATCAGAATCCGCATTATTTGGGTCGGTTCCAGCGGAAACTTCTTCAGCATTGGTTAAACCATCAGCATCCGGATCACAGTTATCGGCAGTTTGCAGTGGATCGCAAATATCCAGCGGATTTGTTCCATCAGCCACTTCCTGACCGTCATTGATTCCGTCACCATCAGAATCCGGATTATTTGGGTCGGTTCCAGTTGCAGCTTCTTCAGCATTGGTCAAACCATCCCCGTCAGGATCACAATTATCAGCAGTTTGCAATGGATCGCAAATGTCCAGGGGATTGGTTCCGTCAGTTACTTCCTGACCGTCATTGATTCCATCACCATCAGAATCAGGGTTATTCGGATCTGTTCCTGCGGCAGCTTCTTCAGCATTGGTTAAACCATCAGCATCCGGATCACAATTATCAGCAGTTTGCAATGGATCGCAAATATCCAGCGGATTCGTTCCATCAGTTACTTCCTGTCCATCGTTAATTCCGTCTCCATCAGAATCCGGATTATTCGGATCAGTTCCAGCGGCAGTTTCTTCAGCATTGGTCAAACCATCCCCGTCAGGATCACAGTTATCAGCAGTTTGCAAAGGATCACAAATATCCAGGGGATTCGTTCCATCAGCCACTTCCTGTCCGTCGTTGATTCCGTCGCCATCAGAATCCGGGTTATTAGGATCGGTTCCGGCGGCGGCTTCTTCAGCAGTAGTCAGTCCGTCAGCATCGCAATCGCTGGTGCTAAGTGGCGTTCCTCCGATCGAATCACAATCGTTATTTGGATTGGTTCCATCGGTCACTTCCTGTCCGTCCTGGATGCCATCCCCATCAGAATCGGGGTTATTCGGATCTGTTCCGGCGGTAGTTTCTTCAGCGTTTGTCAAACCATCCCCGTCCGGATCACAGTTATCGGCAGTTTGCAACGGATCGCAGATATCTAGCGGATCGGTTCCATCGGTCACTTCCTGTCCGTCATTGATACCGTCACCATCAGAATCCGGATTGTTTGAATCAGTTCCTGCGGCAGTTTCTTCGGCGTTTGTCAAACCATCCCCGTCAGGATCGCAATTATCAGCAGTTTGCAGCGGATCGCAAATGTCCAGGGGATTCGTTCCATCAGTTACTTCCTGTCCGTCATTGATTCCATCACCATCAGAATCAGGATTATTCGGATCGGTTCCTGCAGTGGCTTCTTCAGCATTGGTCAAACCATCAGCATCCGGATCACAATTATCAGCAGTTTGCAGCGGATCGCAAATATCCAGTGGATCGGTTCCGTCAGCCACTTCCTGTCCGTCATTGATACCGTCACCATCAGAATCTGGGTTATTCGGATCGGTTCCAGCGACAGCTTCTTCAGCGTTTGTCAAACCATCCCCGTCAGGATCACAGTTATCAGCAGTTTGCAATGGATCGCAAATGTCTAACGGATTAGTTCCATCAGCCACTTCCTGACCGTCATTGATTCCATCACCATCAGAATCCGGGTTATTCGGATCAGTTCCGGCGGAAGCTTCTTCGGCAGTCGTTAGTCCGTCAGCATCACAATCGCTGGTGCTAAGCGGCGTTCCACCGATCGAGTCACAGTCATTGTTTGGATCGGTTCCGTCAACAGCTTCCTGAGAATCAGTAATTCCATCGCCATCGCTGTCAGGATCTGAAACCGTAATATTTACAGTGGCGGTCGCACAAACATCTGGCTCTGGAGAGGTGTTACAAACCTGATAGATCACTGTTACAGTTGATCCAGCCTCCAGGCTAAGCGGCGTATAAGCCATTTCTCCGGTCAGTGCATCCAAAACCACGGTTCCGTTACCGGTTCCGCCTATTCTGGTAATGCTAGTGCTACCCAAATTGTTCATATCGTTATTAGGAAGGAAATCGTCATTCTGAAGAATGTTCACCGTAGCGGTGCTTCCAACGATCACATTTGTAGACTCATCCCTTGCTACGGCCTGCAATGGAGTAATGGTGTCGCTGGTATCGGGATTTCCGTCGTTGTCATCATCAGGATCACAGCCATCAGGCGTGCCATCAGCATCATTATCCAGGCTGTCATCAAAACCTTCACAGATATCTGCTGAATTGATCACTCCGTCAGCATCGGTATCACATGCTGAGCCGAATACGGCAGCATTCTTGGAGCTGATATCCTCCTGCCCTCCAGCAGTAGCCAGTGGAATTCCGTTGGCATCCACACCGCCGGTAATTCTTCCGTCGGCATCCAGCTGAGCGCCTGTAATAGCATCGCCTCCTTCCAAAGAATCGAAGCAGGTATCGCCATCAGCATCATTATTTAAATAATCTGAAGTTCCAGCGGTCGTTTCCACAGGAATCAGCGGTGCGCCGGTACAGTTGGTGGCAGTTTTAGTGGTGGCTGTATAATTCAGACCGTAAAACCGAAGTCCGTTAGTATAAGCTCGTACGCGCAGGTATCTTGTTGGTACCGATAAGGTATAATTCTGAATTTCCGGCCCGGTGGAATTGGCGTTGGCACCGCCTATATAACTGGTTTCGATATTCCCCTGGCTATCAGTCACGCTGTGGAATTCGATATACTGACTTCCTGTTTCGCTACCTACATAGAATTCAAAAGTGGTTCCCGTTGGAAGTTCACTTCCGAGGTCATATACGGCATAGGTAGTGCCAAATCCCGAAAGTGCATAGGAAAATGAAGGATTTCCAAGAGCATTGTTTGGGTTTGAAAAACCGGAGTTGAAGGTAGTGGAAACTGCATTTCCGTTCGTGGTGTTATAGGTGTAGACCACACAATCTGAATCGTACATATCTACAAGTCCGTCATTATCCTGGTCTGAAAGGTTATCGGCTATACCATTATTATCAGCATCGATTCCACCGGCTTCGACGATATCCAGAATACCGTCATTATCACTGTCCAGATCTTTACTATTCGGGATACCATCACCGTCAAAATCACAAAAAACAGGAGAAAATTCCCTGATCAATCTCAAATCATCCAGTGCCAGGTCGTTACCGCAACCCCCTGGTCCTGCGTTGATCATCACCACGTTTACGCTGGTAGACGCTCCGGAATTGAACGGAACGTTATAAACTTTCCAGGTATCATTATCAGTAGCAATAGGAATTTGCCCCGTTTGCATGGACGCAATTAACGTATTGGTAAGCCCATCCCTGATCTCAATGATGATATCTGGCAAAACGAAGCCCCCGCAGCAGGATTCGCAACCTGTTTGGTTCACGATGTAATTGGCATTGGTGATCCAGGATTCGAAGCGGTAATTGGTATTTGCTTCAGTAGCCACGGAAAATGCGTAAAACTCCCCCGGAGCTTCATCAGCGTTCACCACCAGCATGTAGCCAGATTCCACGCCTTCGGTATGATCCAGTATATCCAGCCAGTCACCATTGGCTTCGCGGGTATTGGTCGCAATGGTATATTCCCCATCCTGAAGCCCATCTGGCCAAACGGAATAGGGAGGATCTGAATTATAGATATAAGTGGTTTGCCCGGGCGACAAAGGTGCACCGGGATAGCTTCCGAAGTCGAAATGCTCTTCATATACAAAACATTCCTGATCTTCCTCGGCATCAGGAATCCCGTCATTATCGTCATCAATATCATACAGGTCGTCTATACCATCACCATCGGTATCTACGAAAAGCGAACTGTTGCTGACCAATTTTGAAGTGCTGGCTGTCTGAGCGACGGCCTTTTTCGGTTGGACGGATGTCGCTTTCCTGGTGTCGCTAAAATCAAATTTTCCGAAGACGTCTGCGACGAATTCAATGATGAGCGAATGAAACGAATAAGTCTGTACCTCGGCCGTGCGGCCGTCATCTTTGAACGGCGAGCCCGAGATCAGTGCAAAAGAAAATAAAAGCGGTAATGTTGCACGTAGTAGTAAATTATTTTTCATGACTGAGATTTAGAGCAATTCTAAGGGGGGAACCTTCAGAAATGTTGTTTACTCTCCAAAAATCTCATATAAGGAGCAGGATAATTTTATTTTTCGTTTAGACAGGCTGTGGTGTCGATAAAATGCTTTTTTGTTTAGATGAAGTATATTTGATCGATAGTTTTCAGGATAAATGCTTAAAATTTTCAGGAATTCGCCTACAATTCTGAAAAAACCCATGCCGGAATTGCCAGTTTTGTATTCACAGTAGAAAAGTTTTCAAGGCTGAAAGATCTGACTGTAAGGTCTAATTCTGAATATTGAAAAGGTAAAACTGAAGGCTTTCTCAGTAGGATCCGCGGTAGTAATCCAGGACTTGGCGCCTGATCAAAAATTCATACTTCGCATTGGCCATATTCACCCGGGCGCGGTCGAGGTTGTTTTTACTAATGATATAAGCTACCAGGTTGGAAACCCCATTCTGAAACCGGATCTCGTTCACACGGAAGGATTCTGCGTAGGCTTTCACCTGCTCCTGAAGCAGAAAATAATCCTGGTAAGCGAGGTCCATATCATTATAAGCGGCTTCAATGGCTCGGCGATATTCATTTTTGGTATTTTCCAGTTCCAGTCTAGCATCTTCCAGCTGTAATTTTTTCAGGGAGACCTGACGTTTGGCTCTAAAACCGTTGAAAATCGGGATCGAAAAGCTCAGTCCTGCCACCGAGCTCAGGTTATTGTTCAATTGGTCCACATACGGAATATCCTGTTGGGAAAACTGACTTTGGTTGGTCTGCACGGCGTAAGTAGTGCCGTTGATATTCAGGAACTGCCCGGTTTCCACTACCTGGGTTCCGGTCTCGTTCAGCAGGCTCGCAAGGCTGGAATAATTGGTGTTGAGCTGCGCGAAAAAGGAAAGTTCCGGAACGTACAGCGAACGGGCCACGGCTACATCTTCACGAGCGGCCTCCAGTCTCAACTTACGTGCTTCGAACACTTCCAGGTTTTCCAGTGATTGCTGGTAAAGTTCTTCTGCGGAAAGTTCGTAACTGTTCATTTCCGGTTGAAGTGGGAGTTCCCGGATTTCGAAGTCGGTTTCGATGTTCAGCAATAACCGGAGATCGAGATGGGCCTGTTGTAACTGATTTTCTGCGGTAAGTACGGCTGATTCATCGTTCTTGAACTGTCCCTGGATATCGCTCAGATCGGCCGGATTCCCGGAGCCTTCATCGGCGAGGCTGCTGATCCGGTCCTGTTGCCCGCGCGTACTTTCCAGCCTGAGTTTTGCCAGTTTCAACAGGTCCTGGGCATTTAAAACCTGGAAATAGGCGAGCGTTACGTCGAGAACCAGTTGCTGCCTGGCCGCCTGCTTTTCGGCTTCGGCGGCCTGCATATTGTAGCGGTCCCGCTGAATGCTGTTCCGAAGTTCAAATCCATTGAATAGCTGGGCGTTCAGCCGAATCCCGGCATTGCTGTAACTGAATTGCTGATCGATCACATCATTGGTATACGGGTCAATGCTACGGCCTTTGTTTACCGCATAACTGTAGCTGGCATTCAGGTCTGGCAGCACCCGTGACTTGGTGCTTCTGAAAGTAAGTTTTTCGGTTTCAGATTGTATACCGGAACGCTTCAGGTCGATATTGTTAGTTTCTGCCAGGCGAATACAGTCTTCCAAAGATAGCACCTGATTTTCCTGAATCTGCGCCTGTATACTGAAATTGATGAAAATGAAAAGAATGATGAATGTTCTCAAAATGATGAATTTTTTCTAGATTTTCTGAACGCTGCCGTCCAGGAGATGAATGGTGCGCGAACCGTATGCCGCGTTGCTCTCTGAATGAGTGGCCTGGATAAAAGTGGTTCCTTCCTGGTTCAGCTCCCGGAACAGCTGCATGATCTCGTCGCTTTGTTTCGAGTTAAGGTTGCCGGTAGGTTCATCAGCCAAGATGAGTTTGGGCTTAAAAATGAGCGCCCGGGCGATGCCTACCAGTTGTTGCTGCCCGCCACTAAGCTGGTGTGGGAAAAGATCTTTTTTTCCAACAATATTAAAACGGTCCAGCATATCGGCAACCAGGGCTTTCCGCTCGGCACTTTTTACCTTTTTGTACAACAGCGGCGTTTCAATATTCTCGTAGACCGTAAGATCGTCAAGCAAATGATAGGCCTGGAAAATAAAACCGATATTCTGATGAAAGATCTCGGTTCGTTTTTTCTGTTTTAGCTGATGAATAGGCTCATTTTCAAAAAAATATTCCCCTTCCTGAAAGTCGTCCAACATGGCGATGACATTGAGTAAAGTTGATTTTCCTGAACCTGACGGCCCCATGATCGAAAGAAATTCGCCTTCTTCCACTTGTAATTTAAGATCGTTCAGGAGAAAGATGCGCCTTCCGCCGGAAGTGACCCATTTGTAAATATGATCTAGTTGTAACATGTGATAATTTTTTTTGGATATGATTACTTCTGAATGCTGAAATTATTCGGTTTTTAGACTTTTTATCGGGTTAATGCTCGCCGCGCGGAAACTTTTGATCCCAATGGTAAGAAAGGCGATTCCCAAAGTGATGACCGCAGCAAGCAGGAATAAATACCATTTGATCTCGACGCGAAAGGCGAAATCCTGAAGCCATTTATTCATGAGATAATAACTGAGGGGGAATGCTATTAAAAAGGAAATCCCTACCAGTTTAATAAAATCTTTGGAAAGCAGCGCCACGATCTGTGCTGCGGAAGAACCAAGCACTTTACGGATCCCGATCTCCTTGAAACGTTGTTCTGCTGTAAAAGTTACTAATCCGAATAAGCCCAGGCAGGCAACGATTATTGTAAGAATGGCAAAAAGCGTCAGGATCGTTCCCATTTTTCGCTCCTTTAAATAGGTATGATTATAGGAATCATCCAGAATGCTGTAATTCAAAGCTTCCTTCGGATTATAGCTGTTCCAATCGGAATTCAAATTCTCAATGATCCCAGACATATCTGCCGTTTTTGAACGAATGATCATTCCGCCATATGGATTCATTTTCAGAATTAGCGGATCGATTTCCTGGTGTAAGGACTTCCAGTTAAAATCTTTAATGATCCCGATAACATGGATGTCTCTTGGACCATCATCGGTATCTCGCTGGAAAGTCTTTCCAATAGCATCCTTACCAAAGCCGAGCGCTTCCGCGGCTTTTTCATTAATGATCACATTATCTTTTTCGGTTCCGTAGGACTTGGAAAAATTACGTCCAGCCAGTAATTCCATCCCCATTGTTGGGATATAATTCTCATCCACATTGTAGAAGAACATTCGGCGTAAGAACTGACCGTTCAGAAAAATTCCGCCTACTTCATTATCGCTTTCGCCGGCCGGTACAAAGGCAGAATGCGTTACATTTTCAACTCGAGGATCGTTTTTGATCTCCTGAATAAAACCATCTTCATTGTTACCTAACAAATAAGTATTGCGAACTACCAGCAACTGGTCTTTTTCGTAGCCGATGTCTTTATTCTGAATATAGCTCATCTGCTCTTTCACCACGAGCGTGGAAAGAATAAGTCCAGCGGAAATCACAAACTGGAAAACCACGAGTCCGCCACGAATCCCGGAATTCTTTCCGCTGCCGGAAAATTTGGATTTCAAGGCGTTTAAAGGATTGAAGGAAGACAGGTAGAATGCCGGATAACCACCCGCCAGAACAGTGATCAATAAGATCAATCCGAATAAGGACAGGATATAGATCGGTTTTAAAAGAGAAATGAATTCGATGCTTTTTCCAGCCAGCTGATTGAATCCCGGAAGAAAAATCGCAAAGATCATGATGGCAAGAATAGTTGCCAAAACGGTGGAAATAAAAGCTTCGGCCAAAAACTGGTAAATAAGCTGTTTTTTATTCGAACCGAGAACTTTTCGAATTCCCACTTCTTTAGATCGTTTGGATGCCGATGCCGTAGCCAGGTTCATAAAATTGATACAGGCAATCACCAGCATAAAAATGGCTACAATACTGAAGATGTAAACGTATTTGATATCTCCGCCCTGTTCCAGAGTGGTCGCATCAGAAAAATCGGAATGCAGGTGAATATCGGTGAGCGGCTGGAGAAATAATCCCAACTCATTATCCTTCTGAAATTCTTCATAAGACATCCCAATGGCATCAATCATTTGCGGTCCCATATATTTCTTGGTGATCGCGGGTAATTTTGCTTCAACTTCAGCTATATCTGCATCCTTTTTTAAAACCAAATAGGTGAAAAAGTCAGATTGCATCCAGGTAGTTTTTTTCGCATTGGCGTAACCAAGTGTAGACGCAAGAATATCAAAGTGAAAATGTGAATTTTCAGGAATGTCTTTCATCACCGCTGAAATGGTGTAATCTTCATCGCGATTGGTCACCGTGATCGTTTTTCCCACCGGATCTGCGTTACCAAAAATATTACTGGCCAATTTTTCAGAAATTACCACGGTATTGGGTTTATCCAGCGGAGTCTTTTGATTACCGTTGATGATTGGCAGTGTGAAAACCTTGAAAAAATTCGGATCAACATAACCCATACTGCTCTGTCCGTAATAAGTCCCGTTGTATTCAAGTCGGTTATTATAAGATTTTGCCAGCCTGGTCGCATCGGTAACTTCCGGAAGATCATTTTTAAGGGTTTGCGCTACCGGAGCCATCACCACGGCTTCCTTCATTTGCTCCCCATTTATCTGGGCTTTAAAAACAACCCGAACAATACGATCAGCCTTTTCATTGAATCGATCGTAGCTCAACTCACTGGAAACGTACAGCATGATCATGATCACAGACGCGATCCCCAGCGCCAGCCCGATAATATTGACCGAAAATGTGCCTTTGTTCTTAATGATATTTCTCCAACCGGTTTTTAAATAATTGCTGATCATAATGATTGATTTTAATGATGATTTTTATTCGGTTTTCAGGCTTTTTACAGGATTCTGTATGGCCGCCCTGATCGCCTGAAAACTGATGGTGAAAAGTGCGATCAGGACTACCAGCCCGATCGCGATGACAAACATTTCCCAGTTCACATTCACGCGGTACGGGTAATTTTCCAGCCATTTGTTCGATACATACCAGGCAATGGGGATGGCGATGACCAGCGAGATCATGACGAGCTTGATAAAATCTGTGGAAAGAATAGTGACGATATTCTTGACAGAAGCACCCAGGACCTTTCGTATTCCGATCTCTTTAGTACGTTTTTCTGCGGAAAGTACCGATAGGCCGAACAACCCGATACAGGAAATAAAAATGGTCAATACCGCCCCAAAAAGCAGGATCTGCTTCCATTTTTCCTCGGCTTCGTAGCTTCTGCGATTTTCTTCATCCTTGAAATTATAGGAAAATGGACTCAGCGGAAAAATTTGCTGAAAAGTTTGCCGAATATGCTCTAAGCTCACTCCGGCCGAATTCGGTTTGATCTTGATATAAAACGAATCAAAATCATTGCCCGGTTTCATTGTAAAAAGCTGTGGCCCAATTTCCTGGTTCAGCGAAAGAAAATGGTAATTTTTAACCACCCCAACCACCCGGTAGATCTCGTCATCGTTGTAAAAGAAGTTCACCGTTTGCCCAATTGGGTTATCCCACTTCGCTTCTTTTACAAAGGCTTCGTTCACAAGAATAGCCGTGGTAGCATCTGAAGGATGTTCTTCGGAGAAATTGCGGCCCTGTACGATGGGAATTTCCATTTCCGGGATATACGATTCGTCAATAGTCACATAATTGAAGCTCATATCATTGCCATTTTCGAGTCGGGCGCCGGTCCAGCTATGGCCCACATTGGTAGGAGCGACATCGATGATTTCTGGATTTTTGAGGACTTCTGTTTTGAAAAGCCTGGCTTTTTCTTCGGAAATCGAAAAATTATCGACCATGATGATATTGCTGTCGTTGTAACCCAGATCGGTATTGATCAGGAAATCAAATTGCCGATAAATTGTGATGGTGGCGATGATCAAAAAGGAAGCCAGCGCAAACTGAAGCACCACCAGAGACTTTTGAAGGTAATTCTTTCCCGAGATCTGGAACCTGCTATACAGAACTTCCACAGGTTTGTAACCTGAAAGAATCAGTGCCGGGTAGAAGCCGGCCAACAACCCGGTCACCAGGAATAAAAGGATATAACCAATGATCAGTTTAGTATCGGCCAGGTAGGATAGTGCCAGGGCCTTATTAGAAAGCTCATTGAAAACCGGCAGTACGAGCTGGGCGATGAGGAAAGCCAGTGAGAATGCGATAAAGCAAAGTAAAAATGACTCGCCTAAAAACTGGAAAATCAATTGCTTTCTGTTGCTGCCCACCACTTTCCGGATACCGATCTCCCTGGCTCTTTTAACCGATCTCGCCACTGTAAGATTCACAAAATTGATGCAGGCGATGAGCAGTACAAAAAGGGCAATTCCGGAGAGAATATAAGAATACATAGGATTGCTGGCGTTTACCAGCCCATTTTGTGCCGGCATCTCGGTATTCATATGGATATCCGCAAAAGGCTGGAGAATATATGTACCCATTTCGGAGCTGCCACCATATTTTTTCAGCAAAGACTGAAAGGTTTCGCGAGCATCTTTCTGGTAAAAAACCTTCATTTGGGCTTCCACATGAGACTTGTCTGCATTGGGATTCAGCACCACAAAAGTATTCAGAAAGGAACTGTACCAGTTTTCATTGTTTTGAGCGTCTTCCTTGCTTTCGCGAAAAGGCAGTAAGACTTCATACCGAATAGTGGAATTCTGAGGAGCATTTTTGGTCACGGCGGTTACCTTATATGGTACCAAAGCACTGTCCTGCCGGATCATCACCAGTTGTCCCAAAGCCTCTTTTTTGCCAAATTGTTTTTGGGCAAAATCTTCGGTTACCACGATCGAATGAGGTTCGCTTAGAGCGGTTTTGGCATTTCCTTCGATCACCGGGAAACTGAAAACGGATAAAAAAGTAGAATCCACTCTAAGTGCCGATTGGGAATAGATCTCGTTACCGTTCTTCATATCTTCGGTAGCGCCCTGAACACGTACAAAAGATGTGATTCCCGAAACATTTTCCGCAAAGCGCGGCCCCTGTAAAAAGCCGGTGTTTACGTTAGTCGCCAGTTGACCATCATGCTTGGCCTGAGCAACCACCCGATAAATATTATCACCATTTTCATGGAAACGGTCAAAACTAACTTCATCTTTTACATAGAGCAGGATGAGCATCGCGCATGCCAGGCCAAGGCTGAGCCCAAGAATGTTTATGAGAGCGTAGACTTTGTTACGAAGCAGGTTCCTCCAGGCTATTTTGATATAATTTCGAATCATGATCTTTTGGTTGATGAGTTATTCGGTTCTAAGATTATCTGCCGGGTTTTTAAAAGCTGCTCGTACAATGCGCACTCCAATCGTCATCATGGCGACTATCATAACTGCCAGCGCACTTTGGACAAAAACCGAAAGTCCAATTTCTACTCGATATGGGAAGCCGGATAGCCATTTGTCCAGTAAATACCAGGCGAGCGGAATCGCTAATACTGCGGAAAGCAAAATGAGTTTCAGTGAATCTTTTGAAAAAATATGTACGATCTGTGCCACCGATGCTCCCAAAACCTTTCGAATACTGATCTCTTTTGTTCTGTTCTGAACCATAAAGGTGATAAGACCAAATAATCCCAGACAGGAAAGGAAAACGATGAGCAAACTGAAGATCTGCAGCACTGTTCTCAGCTTATTTTCAGCTTTAAATTCATGGGCGAGATCTTCGGAAATCCAGGAACTTTGAAAAAGGTTTCCGGGAAAAAACTCCATATATTTTTTCTGAATTTGGGCCACAGCCTGGTGCGGATGTTCCGTATTCAATCGAATCAGCATATTCCCGTATTCCGGGTTTTCAATCGCCCTTACAATCGTAGGTGCCATCGGGTTTCGCAAAGACTGATTGTGGAAATTCTTAATAATTCCCACCGGAATTCCGTTCAGCTGTTTATAAGGTTTATTCAGCTCATCAATATTCAATCGTTCCGCAGTATATGCCGTAATTAAAACAGGTTTTGCCTTTTCTTTCTCTAATTCTTCTTCGGAAGTATCTGGGGCTAATCTTTTTTTTGCGGAAAATTCATTTTCAAAACTCCGTCCTTCAATAAGCTGAAGCTGAAGCGTAGAAAAGAAATTTTGATCGGCATCGATATACCAGGTGGTTACTTTTGCACCTGGAGACTGAGGATCATCCACATCGCGGCTAAAAGTTCCTCCCGCACTGGAAGGAATCCATTGCCCGATGCTGGCGTCCTGAACCCCTGCAATTTGCTTGATCTCTTTCTCAAAGGCCGCACCTTTATTGCCCCATTTGGTAAAACTAATTCTGAAAAGGTCATTCTTATTGAATCCCAGATCTTTTGTATTCAGGAATTCCAGCTGATTATTGACTACCAGTGAACCAACCAGCACGCCAATAGTGATCGCAAACTGGGTAACTACCAGGCCTTTTCTAAAATATTCGGAATTCCTGCTGGTTTGAAAATTATTGGAAATCACATTAGCCGCGTTCGGTTTAGAGATAAGCCAGGCAGGGTACATTCCGGTAAGCAGACTAATTAGGGCGATGACACCAAAACTGGCTGCTAAAAGCTGGATACTTCCCACCACTGTTAGCGATAATGGATTTCCCAGGAATGCTTCGAGATAGGGTAAAAAGAGGTAATAAATACCGAGACCAAAGGCGTAACTGATTCCGAAGAAAAGAAAGGATTCTGTTAAAAATTGCGTGATCAAAGATTTCCTGCTGGCTCCAAGAACTTTTCTTAATCCGGTATTCCTGATCTTTTTTATAGTTCTGGCCGTGCTTAAATTGACGAAATTGATACAGGCAATAAGCAGTAGTAAGATCGCAACGCCGGATAAAATTTTGATATTGCGTTTATTTCCTTTGATCTTCTGAAAAAAACCATCTGAATTCAGGTAAATATCCTCCATCGGCTGAAGCTGAATTTTCATGTTTTTATCGGCATTTGGCAAATGCTGCAGCCAGTTGTTTGCAGCAACTGTAAAGTCAGATTTTGAGATTCCAGGTTTCAGAACGATATACTGTATGGCATAAGGCGTAAAATCACTGGAAAAATCTGTATACCGTGGTTCGGAAATTACCAGCATATCTGCTCGCAGATGGGTGTTTACTGGCAGGTTTTCTATTACTCCTGAAATATAATATTCGGTTGCTGCTCCGGTATTTGATATGTCTTTAATAATCTGCCCTACAGGATGGGAATCGGGAAAATATTGCTCCAGTACTTTTTCAGAAATCACCAGGTTTGGGTAACCTTCAACGAATTCCTTTGGAGTTCCCTGCAAAATTTCAAAGTCAAGAACATCCCATATTGTTGGGTTCACTTCCAGAACATCAAAACTTACCGGATCATTCTCGATATTGAAATCGTAATTACTCCTTCGAATCCTGCTATAGGTTTCAACCTGATCAAAATTAGCAGCGAGCTGAGGTGCTATAGGTGCATTGGTAGATTCATCAAGTTCACCCAGAGCCGTATTTTCGCTTAGTAACCTGTATGTACGCTCACTCTTAGACCAGGTTTTATCGTAACTAAGTTCATTGATTACTACGGTTGCAATTAGTAAAAATGAAGCCAGACCAATACTTAATCCGGCGATATTTATTACCGAATAGGTTTTATTCCCAGTAATATTTCTCCAAGCTATTTTAAAATAATTCCTGATCATGATGAGTAGTTGATGGTTTTATTCGGTTCGTAGACTTTTAACAGGATTCTGAAGTGCCGCTCGTAGTGTTCTGAAACTGATCGTGAAAATGGCAATTCCAAAGGCGATGAGCCCCGAAATAAGAAAGATCCAGACATTCAGTTCAATTCGGTATGGATAATTTTCGAGCCATTTTCCGCTAAAATACCAGGCAAAGGGCGTGGCGATCAGAAAAGCAATTCCCACCAGTTTCAGGAAACTGGAAGTGAGCAGTACGGTGATGTTTCCCACGCTGGCACCTACCACTTTGCGTATACCGATCTCTTTTCGTTTTTGGGAAACCACCAGCAGTGAAATGGCGAAGAGGCCTACGCAACTTAAAATGATCGCTATGATCGAACCGCTGGTGATCATGGTCATCATGGAACGCTCACGGGACAGGGTTCGGTCTATATTTTCATCCAGGTATGATCCTAAAAATTCAGCATTTGGCTCGATCTTATTCCAGGCCAGCTTGACCTGGTCATACGCTGCATTAAGGTTTCCGGGTGCTACTTTGATATAGGCGTAACGCATATTCCATTGTGGATTCAGGAATATCGTGAGCGGTTCGATCTCGCGATCCAGGTCCTGAAAATTATAATCTTTCACAATCCCGATGACCGAAAAACGGATGGAATCCTCCAGGTAAATGGTCTCCTCCAGGATATTTTCCCCACCAAGTTCCCTGGCCATGGCTTCGTTGATGACGAGCGAAAGACTATCGGTGGCGTGAGAACGGTCAAAACTGCGGCCTTGCAAAATTTCCAGTCCTACGGTTTCGGCGTAATCATGATCTACCGTCATGACATTGGTTCGAACGGTTTTATTATGGTGATCGAAAGTCATCACGCTGGTGGAAGTCGTATGATCACGGCCTCTTCCCAAATTGGTATTGGCTGCGGAAATACTCCTAATTGCCGGTTTGCCAGTCAGTTCATTTCGTAATAATTGTAGGTTTCTGAAGTCATCCTGTTTGCCGTTTAACGGAAAGGTAATGACCTGTTCTTTATTAAAACCGAGATCCTTATTCCGCATAAACTCCAGCTGATTCCAAAGCACCAAAGTCCCGCTGATGAGAAGGATAGCGATGCAAAACTGTACAATAATAAGACTGTTTCGCAATCGCTGCCCGCCGTCCAGGTTCAGTTTTCCTTTTAAAGCTTTCAGTGTGCCCAGTTTGCTGAGCAACAATGCCGGGTAACCGCCAGCGATGAAAGTGATGAACGAAATAGCGGCCACAAAACCGAAAATATTCCGGAAGCTTATTACGTTTTTAAATGAAGCGCGTGTATTGAATAACGTCTGGAAAGGTTCAAGCAGCAGGTTTGCCAGCAGTAAACCCAGCAACAGCGCTCCCAGGAAAACCAGCAGGCTTTCTCCCCAGAATTGCAGGAATAGCTGGTTTTTTCCCGCTCCCAGTGTTTTTCGCATCCCAATTTCCCGAAGTCGTTGTGAGCTTTTGGCAATATTCATATTGATGAAATTGACGCTGGCAATGAAAAGGATCAGGAAAGCAATTCCCAGCACGAGGTAGGGATAGATACGATTGACCACGGCCACACCGTCTTTTTCAGAAGCGAAACGATAATCAGTAATAGGTAGTAGTCTCTGTTGCAAATACTGCCCGTTGGCATCTGGCTGCACCCCATCTCTTCTGGCGTCGGCAAGATAGCCCTCATAATGCCTGGCCGTGAAATCACGGGTGGCTTTTTCAAACTTTTCGGGGATGGTGCCTTCTGAAAGTTGCAGGTAAACCTCATGATTGGAATTATCCCAGCGATCGATATTTCTGCCGTAAGCTCGTTGCGACTGACTTTTAAAATTCAGCGCCACTTCAAAATTCAGGCTGCTTTCGTCAGGAATATCCTGGATAATAGAGGTGACCTGGAAAGCTTTTTCCTGTTCATCTATAAAAATACTCACGGTCTTCCCGATGGGGTTTTCTTTTCCGAAGAGCTTTTCCGCAGCTTTTTCCGTCATCGCGATCTCTGCATTTTCTGAAACGGGCTTCATGCTCCCCTCAATTACCGGAAAACTGAAGATGGAAAAGAATTCCGGGTCCACGAAAACGGCTGACATTCTAAGCTGTTTTTCACCATGCGTGAGGAGTGCGGTTCCGCCGTTAAAACGGGTGATCTTTTCCACGCCGGGGACTTCTTCTTTCAGCGCCGGAGCGAAGGGAATCGGTTTGGAAATACTCAGCTGTGCACCATTCCGGTTGTGCTCGGTTTGATAGACCTGGTAGATCGAATCGCTGTTTTCGTGAAACCGATCGTAGGACAGTTCGAAAAGCGCGTACATCGAAAGGAGGATTGCCGTACCAAATGCAACAGAAAGCCCGAAAACATTCAGAAACGTGAAAGTTTTCTCTTTCCGAAGATTCCGCCAGGCGATAATGAGATAGTTTTTGAACATGATTTTTTGATTGATGAATGATCCCTAGACTAAAACATTTTCAGTGACTTTTTGCCCGTCCAGCATCCTGATGATTCGGTGGCTGAACTTCGCGTCATGTTCGCTGTGCGTTACCATGATGATGGTGGTTCCGGCTTCATTAAGCTCGGTTAATAGATCCATTACCTCGTTCCCGTTACTGCTGTCCAGATTTCCGGTAGGCTCATCGGCAAGAATGATCTTTGGGTTATTGACGACCGCCCTTGCTACGGCTACGCGCTGTTGCTGCCCTCCCGATAATTGCTGCGGAAAATGCTTCCGGCGATGCATGATCTGCATTTTTTCGAGTACCTGATGCACGCGTTCTTTTCGCTCAGCCGGTTTCACGCCGGTATAGATGAGCGGAAGTTCGACGTTTTCA
The DNA here is from genome assembly GCF_001951155.1 of Christiangramia flava JLT2011. Taxonomy (NCBI): domain Bacteria; kingdom Pseudomonadati; phylum Bacteroidota; class Flavobacteriia; order Flavobacteriales; family Flavobacteriaceae; genus Christiangramia; species Christiangramia flava. The sequence continues at coordinate 443,194 of NZ_CP016359.1, read as the reverse complement.
AACACGCTGAGTTCGTCAATAAGGTTAAAGCTCTGGAATACAAAGCCGATATTGTGCTTTCTCAACCTGGCTCTCTGGCGTTCGTTGTACCCGGAGACTTCCGTACCATTGAAAAGGTAACTTCCGCCATCCGGATCGTCCAGAAGCCCCAGTATATTTAAAAGCGTGGATTTACCGCAACCCGATGGGCCCATGATCGCGGCAAATTCGCCTTCTTTCACTTCAAAAGAAAGCTTGTTGAGCGCGATGGTCTGTACTTCTTCGGTCTTGTAATATTTTTCCAGATTGGTGATTTTGATCATGATGATTCCGTATTTGTCCGTTTTTTAATTGCTGTTAGTTGTTGATAACCAGTTCTTCGACTTCTCCAAAATTAGAATAACTGGAGGTAATTACCTGGTCACCAGGCTGGAGTCCATCTAAAACTTCGTAATATTCGATGTTCTGGCTTCCCAGGCTAATAGGTGTTTTATAGGCCGTCTTTCCATCTTCGGAAAGCTTAAAGATCCAGTTTCCGCCGGTTTGTTGAAAAAATCCTCCCTTGGAAATGAGCCTGGCTTCTTTTTCCTGGCTCAGCGCCAGTTTTACCTGAAGGCTTTGACCGCGACGAATATTTTCAGGAACTCCTTCCGTGAAGTGCATATCTACTTTGAAACGACCATTGCTAACCTGCGTATACACCTTTTTGATCTCCAACTGGTAATTATTTCCGTTGAAAGTGAATGAACCGCGCTGCCCGCTGAAGATCCTGGAAATATAATGTTCATCTATCTCAGCCTGCACTTTGTAGGAACTAATCACATCGATCTGCCCCAGGCGTTCTCCCTTGTTTTTGGACTGGCCAATTTCAGCATCCAGGGCGGTTAATTGCCCGTCTACCGGTGCCTTCACTACCAGGTCTTCTACTTTTTTGCGCATTAGCTCCAGTGCTTTGCGGGTTCTTTCATACGATTCCTTTGCCTGCCTGGTTTCTGTTCTGGAAGAAACAGAATCCTGTACGAGCACACGCTGGGTGAGCGCCAGCCGTTCTTTTTGGTATTCGTAATTATTCCTGGATTCTTCAAAATCCTGCCGGCCAACGGCGCCCTTTTCATATAATTTGGAGTTGAGGTCATATTCTCTTTTGGCTTCCTTCAGGCTGTTTTCCACGTCGGTAAGCTGGTTCAGCTTATTAATGGTATTTTCTCGGGAAGCATTCTGTGTTCTTTGTATTTGGGTGAGCAGCGTATAAACCTGCGTTTCCTGGTTAACCAGGCTCAGCTCCAGGTCGGTATTAGAAAGCCTGATAATGGGCTCACCTTTTTTCATCATGGCGCCATCCTCCACAAAACGCTCTTCCACCCGGCCACCTTCCATAGCATCCAGGTAAATGGTCGTAAGGGGAAGCACCACGCCGTTCACGGGTATATTCTCCTGAAAATTGCCTTCTTTTACGGTGCTGATCGTAATGCGTTCTCTTTCTACATTCAGTTTGGAATTACCGCTTGAACTGAAAATAACAAAAAGAATGAGCAGGGCCAGTAATAAACCACCGGCCATCATGGCTATTTTTTTAGGTGTAAAACGTTTCTTTTCTAAAGGGATGTCCATAAATATTCAATTTCAGGTATTCGATAATCAATTTGATGCCACAATTTTAGAACATTGTAAATCAGTAAAATACGTATTTTCAGGTAATTAAAAGTGTTCGGTTTTGAGACACTTCCTGTTCGATTTTAAAACAATTTTAAGCCTTTGTTTTTTTCCAGATGGCAAAATTCAGGAAGCCCTCAATAAATCGTAATATTGTGACATGCAGTTAAAAGACGCCAAAATTCTGGTCATCGATGATGATCCTGATGTGCTGATAGCCTTGAGACTCCTGCTGAAATCTCATGTGGCTGAAATCGCTGTTGAAAAAAAACCTTCCAACTTAAGCGCGATCATTTCAGCTAAAAAATTCGATGTCGTGATCCTCGATATGAATTTCAACGGACTCGTAAATACGGGGAACGAAGGGATTTTCTGGTTGAACAAGATCAAGGAACTAAGCCCGGAGACCGATGTCATCCTGATCACCGCCTACGGAGATATCGAACTGGCCATCCGGTCACTGAAAGAAGGCGCTTCAGATTTTATCATCAAACCCTGGCAGAACGAAAAAGTGATCGAGTCGGTTACGGAAATGGTTCGAAAAAAGAAGAAACCTGGCGCTCAGATCAAACAAAAGGCCGGTGATACCCGAATTGTAGGGGAAAGTGAGGAAATCAAAAACGTCTTTGCAAAAATAGAAAAGGTAGCCCCAACCGATGCTAATATCCTGATTCTGGGCGAAAATGGAACCGGGAAAGACCTCGTTGCCAGGGCCATTCACGATAATTCCCGACGAAAAAACAAACCATTCGTCAAAGTGGATGTGGGAGCACTTACTTCCACGCTTTTTGAAAGTGAACTCTTCGGTTATAAAAAGGGCGCTTTTACGGATGCCCGGGAAGATCGAAAAGGACGGTTTGAGGCGGCCAATGGCGGCACACTTTTCCTGGATGAGATCGGGAATATCAGTTTGCGGCAACAGGCCAGGCTGCTTACGGTTCTTCAGAACAGGACGATTACACCGCTGGGGTCTAACGAACTGGTGCCGATTGATATTCGGCTGGTCTGCGCTACCAATTTGAAGATTTCGGAACTTTCTGATGAATCTAAATTCCGAAAGGATCTTATTTACAGGATCAATACCGTGGATATCCTGATGCCGCCACTGCGGGCGAGGGGTACCGATATTACACTGCTCACACGGTATTTCCTGGATCTCTATGCTGAAAAATACGGAAAAGGACCTTTTAAAACCGAAAAGAGTTTTCTGGAAAAACTGAAAAAGCACCCATTTCCGGGGAATGTGCGCGAACTGCAATACGTGGTGGAACGGGCAGTGATCATGGCCGAAAAAAGCGTATTAAAAGACCAGGATTTGTCATTTTCAGCGATAGAATCAGTTCCTGATCAGCAGGAAATGGATGATCTTAGACTGGAAACGGTGGAAAAAAATACCATTTTAAAGGTCATCGATAAAAACAAGGGAAATATCTCAAAATCGGCAAAAGAGCTTGGTATCACTCGTGCGGCACTTTACAGAAGGCTTGATAAATATGACCTTTAAAAGTTATCATATCTCTATTTTTCTGCGGGTCGTGGTGCTGGCGCTTTTTTCGCTGGGAATATCCTGGCTCGTATTGCAACAAAACTGGGTGGCTGCCGGAACCTGTCTTCTTTTTATGATCTTTCTCGTTTATAACTTTTCCAGGTTTTTCAGCAAACGTTTCAGCGTGATCGATGATTTTTTCGAAGCGGTTAAATTTCGGGATTTTTCGAGGAATTACCTGGCAGAAAATAAACCTGACGACATCAGGCGGTTATACGAAGGTTTCAATACCGTGAACCAGACGGTTCGCGAAATGAATTCAGAAAAAGAGGTGCAATACCTGTATTTACAGAAAATACTGGAGATGATCGATGTGGGGATTCTGGCTTATGATCTGGAGACTGGCGGGATTCTCTGGATGAACGAGGCTTTTGAAAAACTGCTGGACGTTCCGCATTTTAAGAATATCAAATTTGTAAGATCCCGGACACCTGAAATTTATCAGGTACTGTTTGAAACTTACCACCGGCAACCAGCGACGATCGATCTTAAGATCAGGAATGAGAATTTAAAAGTGATCGCCTCGCATAGTATTTTCAAGGTGGATTCGAGTTCGTGTAAACTCATCGTGATCCATAATATTGATGATACGGTGAACAAAACCGAGTCCGAAGCCTGGAAAAAGCTGCTAAGCGTGATGACGCATGAGATCATGAATTCCATCGCGCCCATTTCATCGCTTGCCAATACACTGAAAAGCTCTGTTCGCCGGCATATCGAAGATTCGCAGGCAGCCCTGGACCTGGAAGACCTGGACGCCGGGCTCGGCAGCATCGAAAAACGAAGTGACGGATTGATGAAATTCGCGAAAACCTATCGCAGCCTGAATAAAGTGACCAGCCTGAGCAAGGAAACTGTTCTTTTGAAGACATTGTTTCAGGATCTGGAGCAATTGATGCGCTCTTCGGAAAATATCGGTTCGAATACCTTACAATTCGAAGTCTTGGATGAAAAGATGGAAATTGAGGCTGATACTTATTTGCTGGAACAGGTCCTGATCAATCTCATCTTAAATGCGATCGAAGCCTGTCAAAATGAAGCAGAGCCGCAAGTCCTTGTCAAAGCCCTTCAAAAACCGAATGGCAAAAAAATGATCCTGGTCATCGATAACGGTCCTGGCATTCCGCCAGAGATTAAAGACCGCATTTTTGTTCCGTTTTTCACCACCAAGAAGCAGGGGAGTGGTATTGGCCTCAGTCTATCCCGCCAGATCATGACCCTGCATGGCGGAAAAATCCAGATCGATTCTCTCCAGGAAAAAGGCACCCAGGTTTCCCTTATTTTCTAAAAATTCTCAGCATAATTTCAATGAAAGGATGAAATTTCAGGGATAATTACGGAAAAACAGTAATAATAGTATGGATTCTGTATTTTTTAAAAAGTTGAAAAAAATTATTTTGCGGCTCAAACTTTAGTTTTTTAAATCAATCCGGAGCCAGTTTTATGTAGGGATAAGACTGAAGATCCGGATTGTTTATTTCCAGAAAGTGTTTTTTTGTGTTTGTAAAGGCTTCAGAAGCCGGTAATTCTTCCGAAGAAAATTTCAGTTTATTTCTGAAATTTTGGAGTTTCTGCTTTCAGAAATTAGGAAGTCCAGCTTTTTTTATTTATTTGTAGCCGTTACAAAAAACAAGTCCCATCCGCAGTATTAGTAGTATCCTGATCATTTTTTTCGTCGGAATCTTTTCGGCAAAATCGGCTAATTTGTACCAGGCCAAACCAATTGATTCCCTGATTGATCGTTACCGGGAAACTTCCAACGACAGTCTTAAACTGAAGCTGGCATTCAAGATTTCTTATAAATATTACCTGGAAAACGACTCGCTGCCTTTCAGAAAATGGAACGAGCGAAGCTTTGAACTGGCCCGAAAAGAGCAGAATGTGTATAAAACTGCGGAAGCGCATTGGGACCTGGGCAATTTTTTTTACCGGCAAACCGTCAATGACAGTTCCTATGCTCATTTTTACCGTGCGTACCAGCTGTTCATGGAAGTAGACAGTACGTATTACGCGGCCAGGATGCTTCTGAATATGGGTGTGGTGCAGGAATCGGTTAAAGACTATATCGGTAGTGAGACCACTACGGTGCGAGCGCTCCAGATCCTGGAGCCACTCAGGAAGCACAAGCAGCTTTACCTCGCCTATACCAACATGGGCATCGTGGAAAACGGCCTGGAAAATTACGAGAACGCGATCAGTTTCCATCAGAAAGCACTAAAGCAACTGGAGGAGCTGCAGGATAGCATTTTGATGGCCACGAGCTATAACAATATTGGCGTGGTCTACCAGGAACAAGGAAAATATGAAGAATCGGTTGCGTATTTTCAGAAAGTTCTGAAGGTCAAAAACCTGGAACAAGACAACCCGCGGTTGTATGCTATGGCCTTGGATAACCTGGCCCTGAATTATTTTCTAAGCGGAACTACTTCGGAAGATTACCGGGGGATGAGCGAAAAAGCGTTGAAAATTCGGGAAGAAATTCAGCATATTTCAGGAATTGCCACCAACAAGATCCATCTTGCGAAATACGCGATCGCTGGTGACAGTGCATCAAAAGCCATTCGGTTACTGAAAGAAGCGCGCGATCAGGCGGTGCAATACCATGATTTTATGTATGTTCTGGAGTCTCTAAAGGAACTTGGTGCAGTAGATACTTTGCATTCCAAACAACACCTGGAGCGTTATATCCAGCTGAATGACAGCCTGGTGAAAGAAGAACGGCTGATCCGGAACAAATTTGCCCGTGTACGTTATGAAACCGATGAATACATTCAGAAAGCCGAATTCTTAAGCGAGCAGCGAGGCTGGTTTATTGCGGGGGCGATTGTGCTGGCCGTGATCTTTCTACTTATTTATTATTTACGGGAACAACGCTCACGGAATAAGGAGCTGGTCTTTGAGAAGGAGCAGCAGGAAGCGAACGCGAGGATCTATGAATTGCTTTATTCGCAACAGGAAAAACTGGAACAGGCGAAAAATATGGAAAAAAACCGAATCGCTAGTGAATTGCACGACGGGGTTCTGGGCAAACTTTTTGGACTGCGAATGAGCCTTGGGATCATCAGGGAAGATTCTAAAACACTTTTGCCGCCAGAGGGGCTGGAGCGTTTTGGGAGTTACCTGGATGAATTGCAGGGATTGGAAAAGGAGATTAGATCTATCTCCCATGAAATGGTGAACGAGATCAATAGTTCCCAATCCAGCTTTTCAGAAATTCTTCAGAACCTCGTTGCGGAAAAACAGGCGCTTACCAGTACAAAAATGCTCCTGATCGATGAAAATACAGACTGGGAGAACTGGCCGAACGAGGTGAAAGTTCATATTTATAGGATTATCCAGGAAGCGATACAGAATTGCATCAGGCACGCCGAAGCTCATAAGATGAACATCCAGCTGAGTGAAAATAAAAACGGATTGAAAATAACTATTCAGGATGATGGCCGGGGCTTTCTCCAGCAAAAGGAGAAAAAGGGAATCGGTCTTCGGAACATTCACCAGCGCGTCACCAAATTACATGGCCACTGGAACATCGCTTCTAACAACGGAACCACTTTAGTAATTGAAATTCCTTCAGAAAATGGAAAATATATTTCACACATTCATTCTTGACGATCACCCGCTCATCACCAATTCGTACGAGTGGGCGCTTCGGAAGGTATTGGAAAAACGCGAACAGCAGTTGAAGATCAAAATCTGCCAGAGCATTCGTGAAGCTTCGGTCTTTTTGCAGGATCGGCAATTTCTTGCCAGTCTGGACCTGGTTTTCCTGGATATCCAGCTGCCACAGGAAGAGGGAAATAAATTCCTTTCCGGGGAAGATATCGGTGTTTTCCTGAAAAAGAATGGAATGAAGGCAAAAATGATCGTTTCCACCACTTTTACTGATAATTATCGGCTCAACAGTCTGTTGAAAAATATGGATCCTGACGGGTTACTCGTAAAGAATGATCTCACTCCTGAGGAGCTGATGCGGGCGATCGAAGCAGTGCTTTCGGAACCGCCTTACTATAGCAAGACCGTGCGGGAACTGATGCGGAAACAATTATTGAATGATTACACCGTGGATTCGATAGATCGGCGAATGCTGCATGAGCTTTCTCAGGGCGCTAAAATGAAGGATCTGCCGGCGGTTCTGCCTTTATCGCTGGCCGGTATTGAAAAACGAAAGCGCAACCTGAAGCAGGTTTTCGGAGTGGAAGAAGATCGGGAGCTCATCCTGAAAGCACGGGAAAAAGGCTTTATCTAATAGCTGAAAGAAGAAGGGTTCTTGATCAGAATTCAAAATTAAAACCCCGGGTGGTCAGCTGCTCGTAGATCTCATTATCAAATTTATAGAGCTTAGCCGCGCGATGCGACACATCCTGCTGTTTCTCTTTTAAACCCACGAGTAATTTCATTTTCAGGAATTTTCTGCGGAAGTTGGACTTGTCCATCTGAATGTCCAGGATCTCTTCGTAGAGTTGCATGAGCTGTAAAAGCGTGAATTTTTCGGGAAGCAGGTTAAACCCAATCGGCGCCTGGCGAACCCTGCGACGCAACTGTTTCAAACTGAATTCCAGGATCTGGTTATGGTCGTAAATAAGGTCCGGGATCTTTTTCAGCCTGAACCATTTGGCTTCCGAAGCGGTATAACCAGCCTTGATATTGTATTTTTCTTTGTTGATGAGCGCGTAATAGCCAATGGTGATCACCCTGCCAATAGGAAAACGATCTGGGTCACCAAAGGCTTTGAGCTGTTCCAGAAAGATCTGGTCAAGCCCAGTAAGCTCCAGCAATAAGCGGTTTGCTGCGGCGTCAATGCCTTCGTCTTTTTTGATCCAGCCTCCGGGAAGCCCCCACTGGCCTTTCCTGATACCCAGGGCGTGTTTGACAAGAAGCACTTCCAGATGCCCGTTCTCAAAACCGAAAATCACACTGTCGATAGTGACCGATTTCAGTACACTGCTATCCTCTAATTCTCCGGTTTCCTGGTTGATCAGCTTTTTCTTCATGCGCCAAATATAATTAAGATTAGGTTTTTGGAAATAAATTATTGAATTGTTAATAATTCAATTTCAATTTTATTCAAACCTTTTTTTGAGCGTTTAATTATTGTGAATTTACAAATTTTAATTATACTTGTAGTCAAATAAACCATAACTACATTTTAACATTTCACTTAGTTTCTATTTAGAAAGTCAAGCCTATGCAAACATTAGATACTTTAGATTGGGTTTTTATCGGCGTTTATTTCCTCATACTTGCGGGGATCGCCGTCTGGATCATTCGGAATAAAAAAGAGAATACAGAAGATTATTTCCTGGCCGGTAGAAATGTTGGCTGGTTTGTGGTGGGAGCATCAATCTTCGCTTCCAATATCGGGTCTGAGCACGTGGTAGGTTTGGCCGGGGCCGGGGCCGGGAACAAGCTTCCGATGCTTATATATGAACTTCATGCCTGGGTAGTTTTACTGCTGGGTTGGGTCTTTCTCCCGTTTTACGCCCGTAGTGGAGTGTTTACCATGCCGGAATTCCTGGAGAAGCGTTTTGATGCGCGATCAAGATGGGTACTTTCCATTTTTTCGATAGTTGCTTATGTACTTACTAAAATTTCGGTAACCATTTATGCCGGAGGAGTCGTGGTTTCTGCTTTGCTGGGAATCGATTTCTGGACCGGTGCTTTATCAACCGTTGTACTAACCGGACTTTACACCATCATAGGCGGGATGAAGGCGGTTGTTTACACGGAAACCCTTCAGGCGATCGTACTGGTTCTTGGAGCAGCGACGCTCACCATCGTGGGACTTGATGCCGTTGGTGGCTGGCAAAGTATGCAGGAGACCGTTGGGCCAGAATACCTGGATATGTGGCGTTCTGCCAGTGACCCGGAATTTCCGTGGCCTAGTTTATTGATATCCAGTAGTATCGTAGGGATCTGGTATTGGTGTACCGATCAATACATCGTACAGAGAACCCTTACCGCCAGGAACATCAAAGAGGGAAGAAGAGGGACTATTTTTGGCGCACTGCTGAAATTGCTCCCGGTATTTTTATTCCTGATTCCCGGTATTATCGCGCTCACTTTAAAAATGCGCGGCGAATTGGAATGGGATTCCCCAGATGAAGCTTTCCCGGTATTGATGAGCAACCTGTTGCCATCGGGAATTAGAGGCCTGGTAGCGGCAGGATTGCTGGCTGCATTGATGAGTTCCCTGGCATCGGTTTTCAATAGCTGTTCCACGCTTTTCACAGTAGATATCTATAAAAAATTGCGCCCTAACACACCTGAAAAGAAACTGGTTCGAACCGGGCAGATCGCTACCTTGGTAGTGGTGGTAATCGGTATCATCTGGATCCCGATCATGGCGAATATTTCCGGGGTGCTTTACGAGTATCTTCAAAGTGTACAGTCATATATCGCACCTCCGATCACCGCGGTGTTCCTGTTGGGGATTTTCTATCGCAGGATCAATGCCACCGCGTCTTTTGTGACCCTTATTACTGGTTTGATCGTAGGATCCCTGCGTATCGTTCTGGAGATCATCAAAGGATCGTTGGATCAGGATGGCCTTTTGTTCTATCTGGGTGATATGAATTTCCTGGAATTCGGGGCGTGGTTCTTCCTGTTTTGTGTGATCCTGTTGTTAGTGGTAAGTCTGCTCACTCCGGAACCAAGTAAGGAAAAGACTTTGAACCTTACGTTCTCAACGATCACGGAAGAGGAAAAACGAAACAATAAAAGCAGTTATAACTGGAAAGATATCGTGATCACAATTGTGGTGATTATCATCGTCGCGGGAATCATGATTTTCTTTAACGGTAATTAAAATTATATGAAGTTTTTAGGAATAGATTTAGGAAGTTCTTCCATAAAATTATCGGTTTTTGATGCGGAAAAGGGAACAGAAGTAGTTGCCGTGACCGTTCCTGAAAATGAAATGGAGATCCAGGCCCCAAAATTTGGCTGGGCCGAGCAGGATCCCGAACTCTGGTGGTCTTATGTCAAACAGGGACTTTCAGGAATTGCCCAAAAAGGCATTAATCTGAAGGAGATCCAGGCCATTGGTATTGCATATCAAATGCATGGACTGGTGGTGACTGATGAACATTTGAATCCCATCCGCCCGTCGATCATCTGGTGTGACAGTCGTGCGGTGGAGGCCGGGCGCGAAGCCTTTGATAAGTATGGGCCGGAAAAATGTCTTCAGGAATTACTGGGTAGCCCTGGTAATTTTACCGCTTCCAAGCTTAAGTGGGTGCGCGAACAGGAACCCGATGTCTATCAAAAGATCCGGCATATCATGCTGCCAGGCGATTTTATTGCCGCCAGGCTTACCCGCGTTCCGCAAACTTCACAATCAGGACTTTCAGAAGCCGCGCTGTGGAATTTTCCCGAAGGAAGGCTGGCGACGGAATTACTGAAAAGTATGGGGCTGGACGCAGAACTGGTGCCAGAGATTGTTCCGAATTTTGGAAAACAGGCCACCATTCATCCTGAAGTGGCTGCCGAACTCGGACTGAACAACGAGGTGAGTGTAACTTATCGCGCAGGTGATCAGCCAAACAATGCTTTTTCACTGAATGTTTTGGAACCTGGCGAAATTGCAACTACAGCGGGAACTTCAGCGGTAGTGTACTCGGTCAGCGATGAAAATGTGTATGATAAAGAATCGAGGATCAATACCTTTCTCCATGTCAATAATTCAGAAAAAGCCCGAAGAAATGGCGTGATGTTGTGTATCAACGGGTCGGGAATTTCGTATCAGTGGCTCCGGAAACTGCTTTCCGCGGCTACCAGCGAACCGGTTTCCTATGAATTTCTAAACCAGCAGGCGGCGAGTGTAGGTCCGGGAAGCGAACAGCTGCTTTTTTACCCTTTTGGGAATGGAGTAGAGCGCATTTTTCAGAATAAAAAGGCAAATTCGGGAATTGAAAACCTCAATTTTAACCTGCACAAACCGGCGCATATCGTCCGTGCGGCTAGCGAAGGGATTGTTTTTGCCATGAATTACGGGTTTGAGGTCATGAAGGATTTGGGAGTTCAGGGAAACACGATCAAAGCCGGGAAAGCCAATTTATTTCTCAGTCCCACCTTCCGTGAAATCTTTGTGAATACTACTCAAACCAACCTGAAATTATACAATACTTCCGGAGCGGAAGGTGCTGCACGCGGTGCTGCATGTGGCTTCGGATATTATAAAAATATGAATGAAGCCTTCAGTAACCTGAAGGTTGTGGAAAGCCTGGAGCCAGAATCGCAGCTTATCGAGCAATATGCCGAATTATACGAGATCTGGAAACAGGGAATTAAAATTGAAAAATAGTAAACGTTATGAGTAAAGAAACCTATTTCAAGAACATTGACAAGATCCAGTTTGAAGGTCGGGAAAGCGACAATCCGCTGGCATTTAAATGGTATGACGAAAACCGAAAAGTAGGAGGGAAGACCCTGAAGGAACACCTGAAGTTCGCGACTGCTTACTGGCATACTTTCAATAATACCGGGGCCGATCCTTTTGGGCCGGGAACTGAAACTTTTGCCTGGGATCAGGATAAAGACCCGGTGACCAGGGCCAAACATAAAATGGATGCTGCGTTTGAGTTCATGACCAAACTGGGTACGCCTTATTACTGTTTTCATGATGTAGACGTCGTAGATGAGGCACCAACTTTGGCTGAGTTCGAAAAAAGGATCCAGGCAATGGTAGAATACGCCAGGGAAAAACAGCAGGAAAGTGGTATAAAATTGCTTTGGGGAACTTCTAATCTTTTCAGCAATAAGCGTTATATGAACGGGGCTTCGACAAACCCAGATTTCAATGTGCTGGCTCATGCAGGTGCACAGGCCAAGATCGCGCTGGATGCCACTATCGCGCTCAATGGAGAGAACTACGTATTTTGGGGCGGTCGAGAAGGATACATGAGTTTGCTGAATACCGATATGAAGCGCGAGCAGGAGCACATGGCAAAATTCCTTCATACCTGTAAGGATTATGCCCGCAAAAATGGTTTTAAAGGGACCTTCTTCGTAGAGCCCAAACCTATGGAGCCCATGAAGCACCAGTATGATTACGACGCTGCGACTTCACTGGCCTTCATCAACAAATATGGGCTTGAAAATGATTTTAAACTGAATATTGAAGTGAATCACGCAACCCTTGCCGGCCATACCTTCCAGCATGAATTGCAGGTAGCGGTAGATGCTGGGATGCTGGGAAGTATTGATGCCAACCGCGGTGATTACCAGAATGGTTGGGATACTGATCAGTTTCCGGTGAACCTGTACGAGATCACGCAGGCCATGCTCGTATTGCTGGATGGCAATGTTAGCCTGGACGGAGGGATCAACTTCGATGCAAAAGTTCGTAGAAACAGTACCGACCTGGAAGATAAATTCATCGCGCATATAGCGGGAATGGACATTTTCGCCAGAGGCCTGATCGTAGCTGACGAAATTTTGAAAAATTCGACCTATTCCAAACTGAGAAAAGATCGTTACGCGTCTTATGATAGCGGCGACGGAAAGAAATTCGAGAATGGCGAGCTAAGCCTGGAAGATCTGGACAAGATCGCCAGAGCCAACGGGGAGCCACAACAAACTAGCGGAAAACAGGAATTATTTGAGCAATTGATCGCCAATTCTTTCTAATCCGGAAAAATTCTCGTTTCTAAGAAAAGCCGCTCTGACTCGTCAGGGTGGCTTTTCTTTTTCCTTTTCCTAACATTCTAAACTTCGAATAATGAAACATATTCTTACTGCCATTTTTGCAATCCTTGCTGCTTTTACGGCCAGTTCACAAAATTATAACCGCGATAGCATTCAGAAACTAACGAATCAAGATTACCAATACCTGTTGGAAATGTTGGAGATCGAAGCGGTAAGGCCGGGACCTTCGGGTGATCCTTCCGCAGAAAATGCCGCTAATACGAATGAGGCTAAGGTCGATTCCACTTACGAATTACCTAAGCTGATGCAGTTCGAAAATGGTGAAAAAGTAAATGACCTGGGAGACTGGAAACAACGAAGAGCGGAATTATTCCGACTTTTTGATGATCACATCTACGGAAGAACTCCGGAAAACCTTCCGGCAGTTAGCTGGCAGGTGACTTCTGAAAAAGATTCGGTCATTGCGGGAATTCCGGTGAAAATTAAAGAATTGCTAGGAACGGTAGATAATTCGGCTTATCCTGAAATTTCCGTGAACATTCCCTGCACTCTCACTATTCCGGCGCAGGAAAAGCCAGTTCCGGTAGTGGTCAAATTTGACTGGATCTGGGCTCGCAATATGGGTCTGGATACCGAAAACCCCTGGAACGTTCAGCTGCTGGAAAACAAAATTGGCTATGCCAGCCTGGTTCCCACCGCTTATCAGGCCGATAATGGTGCCGGTTTAACAACGGGGATCATAGGCCTGGTGAATAAAGGCGAGCGGCGAAGTACATACGATTGGGGGGCATTGAAGGCCTGGGCCTGGGGTGCTTCTCGCGTTCTCGACTATTTTGAAAAAGAACCGACCGTGGATGCTGAAAAAGTAGCTATAGAAGGGGTTTCTCGCTATGGCAAGGCGGCGCTGGTCACAATGGCCTACGATGAACGGTTTTCGGTTGGGTTTATCGGTTCGTCTGGTGCTGGTGGGGCGAAGATCCTTCGCAGAAATTTTGGCGAACAACTGGAAAACCTGGCCTCTTCTGGCGAATATCAGTGGTTTACACCCAATTTTGTGACTTACATCAGCAAGAAAAACGTACAGGATTTGCCGGTAGATGCGCACGAACTGATCGCCCTGGTAGCACCGCGGCCTTTGTTTTTTGGAGCAGGGAATCCGAACGTGGAAGGTGGCTGGGTAGATGCCACTGGGATGTATGAGGGGGTCTTATTGGCCAATCCTGCCTATGAACTATTCGGTAAAAATGGTGTGGAGGTTAAAGAATATCCTGTCGCTTCGGAAACTTTTTATGCCAGGGGTGATCTAAGTTTTCGCCAGCATGAAGGTGGCCATACCTCCATTCCCAACTGGCCGTATTTTATAGAATTTGTAAAAAAATACTGGAAACCTTGATTTCCAGTATTTTCTCTTACTTTTTAATACTTGGCGGTGGCCCAAGATAACTGTCGTCCTGCGCCGATTTCTCCTGCAGAACTATTTGTTGCAGCACGACGCCTGGATCCAGTGCATACACTTTCAGGCTATGCGAACCCTCTTCAAGTTCCAGAGAGCTCAGGACCTTGGTTACATTATTGCTTACCGAACTTCCCCAGTTATCTTTTGTATCCTTTAAAATGTTCAGTTTTTGAGGTGTTTTTCCGTCTACAGAATAGGCCAGTTCGAGTCCGCCTTTCGCAAGGAAATCCAGGCTTGGCGAAACGTAAAATTGAAGCGTACCCTCAAAATCATTTTTCAGGCTGAATTCATACGTTAAACTGGAAGCTTCGCTAAGCTCCTGGGAAAACCGGTTCTCAGGGCGAAGTGCGATGTCTTCTCTGCCCAGGTCAGGGATTTGTTCCCAGCCCTGGTTTTCCTTATATCCATTTGCAGGAATACTCACCACCCCGTTATATTCCAGGTAGCCTTTCGCGTTTTCAGAATAAGGATCAAAAATCACCTCAATAGTGGCCATTTTCCCGTTTCCGATGATTTCCACCTTGGCTTCGGTTTTTTTGGAAGGCAGTTTGTTTGCCGCTAGGGCAAATCGTAAGATCTGTTCTTCTTTAAATTCGTCTTTCTTCTGATCGACTGTTAGCCAGCCCGGAATTTTTTTGACTTTAAAATCGACGGCTGATTTTCCGCGGTTAAAAAGCGTTAACTGATTTTCAGGATGGGAACGATCAAAAGGCAATAATTTCAGTGTCGTTTGCTGGGGGAAATAAGTGCTGTCGCCTGGAATGGCAATTCCCAGCTCTCCTTTTTCCGAAGCCTGATAACTGGCAATTTCCGGCATCTTGTTTTCCTTTGGCTCCTGCCAGTAGGTATAACCAATGTGCGTTTGCGACATCATATGGTTCCATTTACCATTTTCAAGAGCGTGATATTCTTTGGCAAGTTCCTGGTCCCGTCGGAAATATTCCTTCACTTTTTCGCCCCATTCATTCGCCGAATTTCTACCCTGGTTGGCATATAACTGGTTTTTAGCGGAAGCGATATACAGCCTGTTCAAATTCGCCGAAGCCTCTATTGGGAAAAGGACCAGTTCAAAATAAGCCGATTGGGCTGCTTCCGGGAGTTTTTTACCCAGCATTTGCGCCTTTTTCTCCAGTTCTTCAAAACTTTTCCAGATTCGCTCAGCTTCCTGGTAGTGTTCCAGGCTATAAGTTTCCGGAGACAGCAATTCGGGTTTTCTGCGGCTGTTCAGCGTAGTATAGCTTTGCAAAAGTTCTCCAATTTCTTCGGAATATTGCTCGCCAAACTGTTCTGCTGCCCATTTTTTGGGATATTGCTGAAGATCTTTTAGGTTAAATTTGGAAGGTTTCCAGGCATAATCCAGGAAAAAACTGATCGGGTATTCCATGGGTTTGATGTCTCCCACGTTCACGATCCAGAGTTTATTGGCCTCGTAAGCGTAGGCCAGCGACATTTGTTCGTATACTCGGGAGATCTGGCTGGTGTTGATCCACTTATAATTGCGGGGGCCACCCACGTAATCAAAATGGTAGTAAATCCCGTAACCTCCGGCTCTTTCTTTTTCGTCAGGATCTGGAAGTTTCCGGATATTTCCCCAGTTATCATCGGCCAGCAATAGCGTGACATCATCGGGGACGCGCATGCCCTTGTCATAATAATCCTGGACTTCCTTGTAAAGCGCCCAAACCTGTGGAGTTTCGCTGACTGGTTTTCCCGTCACATCGCTGATGATGGTTCGTTGGTCTGCCACGATCTGTTCCAGTAAGTCTATCGCCGTTCCTTCGGTCATTGGCTCGTCCCCATCGCCACGCATCCCAACAGTCACCAGGCTTTCGTTGTTCTGCATACGCTCGATGCCTTTTTTCCAGAATGCCTGCAGGCTGTCTTTATTTTTAGTGTAATCCCAGGGGCCATTTCCGTAGCGCTCCCATTCGGCGTGAGCACGCATGAGCGGTTCATGGTGGGAAGTACTGATCACTACCCCGTAATCGTCCGCCAAAACGGGATTGCGTGGATCGTCATCGTAAAAAGCACGGCCCCACATCGCTGGCCATAGAAAATTGGCTTTCAGCCGAAGGATGAGTTCAAAGACATGCTCATAAAACTGGCTGTTAAAATCTCCGAAATTTTCACCAACCCAGCCCGATAGCGCCGGAGCTTCATCGTTGATGAAAATACCGCGGTACTGGATTTCCGGAGTACCATCAGAATAAATCCCGGGTTTCACATATAAGCTTTCCTTTTTCTTAACTGGCACATCTGCCCACCAATACCAGGGAGAAACGCCCATTTTTTCTGAAAGGTCGTACATCCCATAAATCGTTCCTCGCTTATCACTACCGGCTATGACCAGGGCCTGCTTGATGCCGGGCATAGGATCGTTGATGATTTGAGTCTGGAAGGTTTCCCATTTTCCGGTAATATTATTGATATCCAGCTTGCCATTTTCCGCCAGCTGGTCAATCAACTTGCTTTTTCCAATCGTGCCAATGATAATGGGCATTTCCGGGCTTGCGGAACCACTGCTGTCAATTCTTGCCAGTTTTCCGCTCACTCTTTCAAAATCTTCGGAAAGGTCTTTCGCGACCAGTTTGACACCTTTAAAATCGGCAGTATCGATTAGTAAAACTGCTTGTTGTGACTGGTTAAAGAGTGTAAAGGCATTTTCCTGCTGTTGCCCGGTCACATAGTTTTCCTGGGCTATGGCAAAATTCAGGCTGCATAATATGCCCAAAAACATGCATAATTGCCGGTTCTTATTCATCAATATTGGCATTGCTTTACTGTTTTTCAGTTTCATTCGTATCTTCAAAATGCGCAACGGCATCGTAAGCCGACTTGCGCTTGTAGTCTTCGTCAAATAAAAGCGGATAGTTCTTCCGGCCTTCCACAGGATAATGGTCGAGCCAACTGTAGCGATCTGAAACGTTCCAGAAGGTCACCCCGGTTAGTTGATCTTTGTAATCCCTGAAAACCCTGAAAAACATATCATATTTTTCTTTTTGCCGCGCTTCGAGTTCAGGAGTAAATTCATCTGATTCTCCCTGTCGCAATTCTCTTCGCTCTTTTTCCCACTGGTACAGTGACACGTCCAGTTCCGTGATCTGGATGTCAAGCCCAAGAGAGGCGTATAAATCCATCGCTTCGCGAAGTTCGGTTTCCGTGGGGCTGAAAATGGACCAGTGACCCTGAATTCCAACACCATCGATCGGCACATCATTATCGATGAGCATCTTCAGCAGTTTATAGATTCGGTCTCTTTTTTCAGGAATAATCGCATTGTAATCGTTGTAATACAGCTTGGCATCTGGATCGGCTTCGTGCGCGTATTCAAAGGCTTTCATGATGAATTCCTCCCCGGCGATGTCCAGCCATTCCGATTTTCTCAGGAATTCGTCCGGCTTATCAGAAATCGCTTCGTTCACCACGTCCCAGGCATAGATCGTTCCCTTGTAACGTCCCACAACCGAATCGATGTGCGCTTTCATGCGTTGGTACAATTCCTCTTTTCCTACGGTTTTCCCATCCTCTGTTGTAAAGATCCACGGTCCAGCCTGCTGGTGCCAAACAAGATTGTGGCCGCGTAATTTTAGGTTATTTTCTTTGGCAAAGTTGGCGATCGCATCGGCCGGACCCCAGTTAAAACGGTCCATTTCCGGGTGGATCACGCCCATTTTCATCACATTTTCAGCGGTGAGACTATTGAATTCTGCGCGGATCAATTCAGCTGATTCTCCTTCCAGCGACCGCGGACTCACCGCCACGCCAATAGGAAAATAATCGGCATAATAATCTTTAAGCCCTTTTTCCGAAGCCAGGCTGCTCGTCTCCACACTGGCAGTTTCCTCGTTTTTTTCTGAATTTGATTTGCAGCTTCCCAAGAGGAGCGAGGCGATAACGAATAGACTAACCGATTTCAATAGTTTCATTTTTGCTGATTTTTAGTTGATGGTTTCCTGAAGTCCCAATTCCAGGCCGCGTAATTCGGCAAGACCTTTCAGCCTCCCGATAAGCGAATAACCCGGATAATAATTTTTATGTGCTTCTGCGGAATGCAGATAACCGTGATCTGGCCGCATGGGAAGACTGATTTTTTTGTCGTTCATATGCTGCAGAATGCTTTTCACGATTTGATTCATAGGAACATCACCGTCCAGATGCGGTGATTCGTGAAAAACACCTGATGCTTCCCGGCTTACGTTCCGAAGGTGTAAGAAGTGTACTCGATCTTTGTGATCGTTAAAGATTTTAAGCAAGTCATTGGCAGGCCTGGCACCAAGGGAACCGGTGCAAAAGCAGAGTCCGTTAGCCGGGATGTCCACTTCTTTCAAGATCCGTTCAATGTCTTCCCCGGAACTTACCACGCGCGGCAGGCCCAGTACCGAAAACGGCGGGTCATCTGGATGCACGGCGAGTTTGAGGCCAACTTCTTCTGCAACAGGCGCCACTTCACTCAGGAAATGGATCATGTTTTCCCGTAATTGTTCATCGCTGATGTTGGCATATGCGGCCAGCTGCTCTTTGATGATCTGGGGTGTGAAATTTTCATCACTGCCCGGCAATCCCAGCAAAATATTGCGGAAAAGCCTGTCTTTATCTTCCTGACTCATAGAATTTCCAAGCTCTACAGCAGCCGATATTGTTTCCGGTGCATAATCATTTTCGGCATGCTCACGCTTCAATAAAAAGAGGTCAAAAAAAGCAAATTTTAAAGGGTCGTACCGTAAAACGCTGGAACCGTCTTCCAGTTCATGATGATGATCGGTGCGCAACCAGTCTAAAATAGGCATGAAATTATAGGTCACGACCTCGAGCCCACAGTCGGCAACATTCCGTAAACTGATTTTATAATTTTCGATATACTCCTCATAATTCCCGTTTCGACGCTTGATATCCTCATGAACCGGCAGGCTTTCGATCACTTTCCAGTCCATGCCGGCCTTCCGGATCATGTCCACCCGTTCCATAATATCCTTTTTCTCCCAGATATCTCCTACGGGAATCTGGTGCAAGGCGGTAACGATGCCGGTAATGCCGGCCTGTTTTAATTCTTTGAGAGAGATGATATCGTGCGGGCCATACCATCTCATGGTTTGGGTCATTGTGATCATTCTAAAATCCTATTGAGTTACCACCGTCAACGGGAAGCACCGTCCCGGTAGTGAATTTTGATTCTTTGGAAGCATAATAATAAACAGCATCGGCAATATCTGAAGGTTCGCCGAGTCGGCCCATTGGCGTTCTGGAAAGTACTTTTTGCTTTCTTTCCGGTTCGCTGTCCAATGCCTTACTGCTCATATTGGTTTTAATGAATCCTGGCGCGACGCAATTCACGCGAATACCGAACTGAGCCAGGTCTACGGCCATGGAACGGGTCATTCCCTCAATAGCTGTTTTACTCGCGGTATAGGCGATCACCTTCGGAATACCATATTGCGCGGCCATGGAACTAATATTGACGATACTGCCAGACTGATGCTCTTTCATGAATTTCGAAACTTCCCGGCTCATCACAAATACGCTGGTAATATTGGTGTGGATGATATTCTGAAATTCCTCATCTGTCACCTCCATAAATTCTTTTTTCATGTTGATGCCGGCATTGTTGACCAGGATATCGATTCTTCCGGTTTCTTCATATATCTTCTGAACGGCCGCCGGAATTTCCTTCAGCTTCGTTAGATCCTGGATGAATGGCCTGGCATTAGGGCCAAATTCCTCGCAGGCCTGTTGTGTTTTTTCTTTATTTCTGCCATTCACATAGGTAATAATGCCGTTGTCGCAAAGTTTTTTTGCGGTGGCATACCCCAGACCGGCGTTGGCACCGGTGACAATTGCTACTTGTTTATTTTCCATATTTCTTAATTCCATGAAGGCCTGATGCCGGGAGCAAAAGGGAACTTCAGTGATTTATAATAGTCTAGGTTATGTTCGGGTTGAGGGACGTTTTCGGGCAGTTCCATTTTGGAGAACTGCTTAAAATAGGAAAGACAGGCATCTCTCCACCACCTGGCTTCCTTCAGCTGTATTTGCAACAACATGCTTACTTTTTGAAAACGCTGTTCATCTACAAATTTTTTCATTCCTTGCCAGGTTTGGATCATTTTCTGAACCTCTTCGACACCTTCCTGATACGTGCTGGACATATTGAACCAGAGTGTTTTACCATTTTTCATCTGGTAATCCCACGGAAGGTGATGAAACCATAGCAGAAATTCTTCCGGAGTGGTTTCAGGATTTTCATATTCCTGCTGAATGGGATTGGCGTACTGGGAAAGCGCATCGCTGCCGGAAGTGGTCCTGTCAAATCCCACCCCAAGACTATCGGCTTTATGGTAATAAACAGGATTCCATTCCGGGCGGGAGAGGTTGGAAACCCATGGTCCCGGGCCGTAATGATGCCCTGTCGCCATAATGTGGTGCAATCCCAGTGGCGTCATGTATTTCACTACGCTTTCCCTGGACTGCAGCATCATGTCGCTCACAGTTCGTACGAATTCCTCATCAGTAGAAAAGGTCATTTTCAGCCAGTCTTCGGCGATCGTCCTGGAATCTAGGTAAGGGTTCCAGGCCAGCCTTCCGAAGCCATACCAGTTGGCCTGCCCAAAGGGATGACCGGTCCAGTTACTTTCGTTTCCGATATTTGCCACTCCGGCCATTCCGGTTAATTTTTTATGCGATAAACTGCCATCGATGACTTTGGCAACCGTCGAGTTCTTGCCGGCAGTGTAGGTATCGGTTTCCAGCGTCTCCTGGAACATTTTCGGAAGATAGACCAGGTGCGAGGAAAAACCAAGGTATTCCTGTGTGATCTGGAATTCCATCATAAGCGGTGTATCGGGCATCGCTCCGAAAATAGGGTGGAAAGGTTCCCTGGGTTGAAAATCGATGGGTCCGTTTTTGACCTGTATCAGGACATTCTCGGCAAATTGGCCGTCAAATGGAACAAATTCAGAATATGCCTGTTTGGCACGATCTTCCGGATCATCTTCCGAGTATACAAAAGCGCGCCACATCACGATCCCGTTATGCGGGGCCAGTGCTTCTGCCATCATGTTCGCGCCGTCTACATGGGTTCGGCCGTAGTTATTCGGGCCTGGTTGACCTTCAGAATTTGCTTTAACCAGAAATCCGCCAAAATCAGGAATGCTTTGGTAAATTTCATCAGCCTTGTTTTTCCACCATTTTCGCACTTCAGGATCCAGCGGATCGGCCGTTTCCAGGTCGCCGGTTTCGACGGGGGAAGAAAAGCGTGCCGTAAGGTAAACCTGGATGCCGTAAGGCCGAAATACATCCGCCAGGGCTTGTACTTTTTCGATATACTGCGGGCTTAAAACCAGGGAATTGGCGTTCACATTTGTAAGCACCGTTCCGTTGATGCCCACCGATGCATTGGCCCGGGCATAATCGATGTATTCCGGTTTAATAAGTTCCGGCAGCAAGTGCCAGTCCCAAATGGAAAAACCGGCATAGCCTCGTTCCACGGTGCGGTCCAGGTTGTCCCAGTGATTGAGTACTCTTTTCTGAATCTTCGGAGAATCGGTAATGGCTATTTTCTCAATAGGCTGGTGTAGCTGTAATTCTTTCAGAAATCGGAAAGTTCCGTAGAGCAGGCCGATTTCTTTTTTTGCAGAGATCAGCATGATAGCCTTTCCCTTAAATTGTAGTTTTTTAATGAGGAATCCTTCTTCGTTGATGTGAGCGAAATCTGTTTTCAGTTGCTGCTGAAGTGGTTTCGGAAGTTCTTTTTCAGTGGCCAGCCAAAGAGCCTTGTTTTGTAAAGTTGTGTTCACCGCCAGTTCCTGACCGAAAAATGATCTCCAGGCAATTTGCAATTCTTCCTGCGCTTTGCCAGTAGTTTCTGATTGTGAGGAAAAAGTGACCGACTGGATCTCGTCTAGGTACGTGTTCTTCAGGTTATCACCCGTAATTTCAGCATATTGCAGCCATAGATCATGCCCTTTCTGAGCGTAGATGGAAAGGCTGGAGCTTAGGAATAACAGGCAAATTATCAGGGTTTTATAGAATTTCATTTTCGGTAATTTAACAGAATGCGAAACATCTGAGAAGCGAAAATTAGATAAAATAACCATACAAAACAAAAATTTTACGCAATCGGTTGCGTTTCATGTAAATTTAAGCGTTATTTGTTAATAGATTTATGATTTTTACAGCCTTTTTTTTATAAAGTGATAATAATTGAAAAATTTAGCCGAATGAAGATCAATACTTTAAAATTTAGCCTTCTCTGCCTCAGTCTTTTTTTTGTTTCAGTTCTAATGGCCCAGGATACCACTGAAACTAAGCCTTACGCTTTTCGAAATACCAGTTTGAGCATGGAGGAAAGAGTAGCTGATTTAATCAATCGATTGACTTTGGAAGAAAAAGCTTCACAAATGAAGCATAACAGCCCGGCCATTGAACGACTCGGTATCCCGGAGTATAACTGGTGGAACGAAGCGCTTCACGGGGTGGGGCGTTCCGGGGTTGCGACGGTTTTTCCGCAGGCTATCGGGATGGGTGCTACCTTTGATGAGGAATTGATCCAGCAAGTGGCAGATGTCATCTCAGATGAAGCTCGCGCTACTCACAATACGGCCGTAAAAAATGGCTATCGCCGGCAATACAGCGGGCTGACCTTCTGGACTCCGAATATCAATATTTTCAGGGATCCCAGATGGGGGAGAGGGCAGGAAACTTATGGGGAAGACCCTTTCCTAACCGGAATTCTCGGAACCGCATTTGTTAAAGGTTTGCAGGGCGACAATGAAAAATACTTGAAAACTGCGGCGGCGGCGAAACATTTTGCTGTTCACAGTGGTCCGGAAAAACTACGTCATGAATTCAACGCAGAGGCTTCACAAAAAGATCTGTGGGAAACCTATCTTCCGGCTTTCAAAGCCCTGGTAGATGCTGATGTGGAAACCATCATGTGTGCCTATAACAGCACCAACGGGGAGCCTTGCTGCGCCAATAAATACCTTCTTCAAACCGTACTTCGTGACCAGTGGAATTTCCAGGGACATATCGTAAGTGACTGCTGGGCCCTGGCCGATTTTTATAACGGTCATAACGTAGTCGAAAATGCGGAAGAAGCTGCAGCGCTTGCCGTGAAAAGCGGGGTGAATCTGAATTGTGGAGATACCTACCCTTCGCTTCCCAAAGCTGTTGAAGACGGTTTGGTGACCGAGGAAGAGATCGATGAGCAACTGGCTATTTTACTCAAAACGAAATTCAAGCTGGGACTTTTTGATCCCGCAGAAGATAATCCGTATTCCAGTCTTTCAGAAAAAGATCTGAATACTAAGGAACATCGGGAACTGGCAAGGGAAGTTGCCCAAAAATCTATTGTAATGCTGAAGAACGATGGCGTGCTTCCGCTGAAGAATGATCTGTCTAAATATTTCATTACCGGTCCCAATGCGACCAGTATCGAAATTTTGCTTGGAAATTATCACGGGGTGAATCCTGATATGGTAACCGTGCTGGAAGGCGTTGCCGCAGCGATCGCTCCGCAAAGTCAGCTGCAGTATCGCCAGGGTACTCTGCTGGATCGCCCAAATGCCAATCCGCAGGATTGGGCGTCGCCAAATGCCGGGAACAGTGATGCCACTATCGTGGTGTTGGGAATTTCAGGAGTACTGGAAGGAGAAGAAGGCGAATCGATCGCATCAGAAACTTTTGGGGATCGCCTGGATTATAACATTCCGGAGAACCAGCTTACCTATCTTCAGAAAATTCATGATGCCGCCGGTGATAAACCGGTTGTCGCCGTGGTAACCGGTGGAAGCCCTATGAACCTGGAAAAGGTCCATGAACTGGCAGATGCTGTTCTAATGGTTTGGTACCCGGGCGAAGAAGGAGGGAATGCCGTGGCAGATGTGATCTTCGGAAAGGTTTCTCCTTCCGGAAGGCTTCCTATTACCTTTCCAAAATCCCTGGACGATCTTCCGCCTTATGAGGATTACAGCATGAAAGGAAGGACTTATAAGTATATGGAAGCTGCGCCGATGTATCCTTTTGGGTACGGATTGAGTTATACCGATTTTGACTACTCCGATATCCAACTTTCAGAAAATAAAGTAAAAAAAGGAAAAAAATTAACAGCCAGCGTGGAAGTGACCAATACCGGGGATACTGCCGGCGAGGAGGTAGTGCAACTGTATATACAGGATGTCGAAACTTCCGTAAGTGCGCCAAAATACCAGCTTTTTGGTGTTAAAAGAGTGACTTTGGAAGCCGGAGCACAGCAAAGCGTGGAATTTTCGATCACTCCGGAAATGATGGGACTGGTAAATGAAAAGGGCGAAAGAGTTTTAGAAAAAGGCACTTTCAGGGTGTATGTTGGTGGTTCGACTCCCCATGAACGAAATGTGGAGCTCGGAAAGAAACCCGTTAAATCAGCCGAATTTCAACTACGCTAAGCAAGAAATATGAAAAGCTTCATCAAGGAGGATTTTTTACTGGAAAGCGATTTTGCGACTGCGCTTTATGAAAAGCATGCGAAAAACCTTCCAATTATAGATTTTCACTGTCATTTGCCTGTTGAAGATATTGCGGAAGACCGGCAGTTCCAGACCATCACAGAAATCTGGATCAACGGGGATCACTATAAATGGCGTGCCATGCGTGCCTTGGGTATTGCTGAAGAGTATATTACCGGGAACAGGAGCGATGCGGAAAAATTTCAGAAGTGGGCCGAAACCATTCCGTACACTATGCGAAATCCCCTGTACCACTGGACGCACCTCGAACTGGAACGATATTTTGGAATTACTGATTTGCTGAATGGCAGGAATGCCGGAAAGATTTTTCAGCAATGCAACGATTTGCTGGCAACCCCGGCTTTTTCAGCTCGAAACCTTCTGAAGAAGATGAAAGTTGAGGTGGTGTGTACTTCAGACGATCCAGTTGATGATCTGCGCTTCCACGAACAACTGAAAAATGAACATTTTGAAGTAAAGATTTTACCCACTTTTCGGCCGGATGTCTTGCTGAATATCGATCAGCCGGGTTTATTGGATTATCTTCAGAAACTGGCAAAGATCTCGGGTGTTGAAATTAAGAGTTTTGCCAGTTTGTTGCGGGCCATACAGCAGCGAGTAGACTTTTTTCATGAAATGGGTTGCAGGCTTTCCGATCACGGCCTGGACTACGCGCCTTCCGAAGAATTCACTGAAGCACAGCTGGATGAGATTCTTCAGAAAAGTCTGGAGAATACCGCTGTTTCAGAAGATGAAGCGAAATGTTACCGCTCCGCACTGATGTACCACCTTGGTGAGATGTATGCCGAAAAAAACTGGGTAATGCAGCTGCATCTTGGGCCCATTCGCAATAACAGTACTCGTTTGAAAGAAAAACTGGGCGCCAACGCCGGTGTGGACAGTATTGGAGATTTCCAGCAGGCTAAAAGTCTTTCGGGCTACCTGGACAAACTGGACCGCGAAAATAGGCTTCCGAAGACGATTTTGTACAATGTGAATCCTGCTGATAATGAGGTAATGGCCACTATGACCGGGAATTTCATGGGAGACACGCCTAAAGGTAAGATTCAGCATGGTGCCGCCTGGTGGTTTTTGGATCAAAAGAACGGTATCGAAAGACAGCTCGACGCCATCTCAAATATGGGGCTGTTAAGCTGTTTTGTGGGGATGTTGACCGATAGCAGGAGTTTGTTATCCTACCCAAGACATGAATATTTCAGGCGTGTGCTTTGTAATTTATTCGGAAGAGATGTTGCAAACAGCGAATTGCCGGAAGATATGGAATGGATCGGGAAGATCGTGGAAGATGTTTGCTATTATAATGCGAAAGAATATTTTAATTTCCCTGATTAGGCAGAGCCAGCTGGCAAATAAGCCTTAAAAGTGCCATTAACAGCCACTTTTATTTAAAAAGACATACTACATGAAAATTATCGTATAAGCCTGAATTGGCGAGTATTTCAGTGCCGGAAACTTCGAGGTATTATACCAATCAGGCCTGTGCTTTCCTAATCTTTTTGGGCTGGGTGTCGAGTTCGCAAATACTGGTCTTCCTGCTGGAGTTCCTGATAATGATCTCCGTATCCAGCATCGTAATTTCAGAAATATCGGTATCGAGGTTTTTTGAAGAATGATCGAGAATCCTTTGAGTGGAAATTTCGCCCATTTTCATGGCCGGGTGCGAAACGGTAGAGAGCGGAGGATCTACAATCGAAGCGATTGGATCATCATTAAAGCCAATGACGGCAAGTTCTTCAGGCACTTTTACATTCTTTTCCTTTGCTGTGAGGATCGCGCTAACCGCAGCGGTATCGTTCGATGAGAAAATACCATCTGGTGGATTGTCCATATTTAACAGCTCCCTGGTAGCGTCTTTTCCTTCTTCAAAACTCATGGTTTCCAGATCCACAATGATAGATTCATCAATTGGAAGGTCGTGATCGCGCAGGGCGTCCAGGTAACCTTTCTTCCGAAGATTATATACGTTCAAGTGCTGAGCCCCGGCAAAATGGGCAATTCGGCGGCAACCTTCATCGATCAGGTGTTTCGTTGCCCGGTAACCAGCAGCATAATTATCGATAATGACCCGGTAAGAATTGAACTTATCCGGAACCCGATCTACAAAAACGATGGGGATATTTTGATCTGCAAATTGCTGAAAATGCGCGGTATCTTTGGTTTCCATTCCCAGCGAGACGATGAGCCCGCAGATCCTGCTATCATATAATGCTTTTGCATTATTCACTTCGTTTTCATACCGGTCATTAGACTGGCTAATCAGTACATTATGACCCGCTTTCCTGGCAGCATCTTCCACACCGCTAATCAATGACGACACAAAGGGCCTGTTGATCCTGGCGATCATGATCCCGATGGTCTTGCTTTTATTTTTACGCAAACTGGCAGCAATAGAATTAGGACGATAGCCCATTTTCTTTGCAGCCGATTGAATTTCTTTGGTCGCTTTCTGCCCTATACTTTTATGATTGTTTAAAGCTCTGGAAATAGTTGAAGGAGAATAATTGAGCTTTTTGGCAATATCGTATATGGTGACTTCTTTCTTTTTTTTCATTGATCAGCATAAGTATTTCAGGTTCTGAATGTTACAGATCCTAAAAATATCTAATTAGAGTGTCTGTAATTTAACATATTTTGATGAGATATTTGCCTAAAATGTGACCTAAAACGCCTATCTGGTAAGCTTTCACAGTTTCAGGATGCTGAAAATTTTAAGGAAAATGATTTTTTTCAGAATTTTTGAAAATTTTCAGTTGTGAAATGGAAAAATTTCGGGATCGCTTCGGAAAACTTCTGTTGATTTCGCCTCTTTTTGCTACTTCGGAAAAACGGAAAACAAAAGCATTAAAATTCAGAAATAAATCAGTCTGAAATTGGTTCGATTATTCAGGTTTTAGGGAAATTTCTTGGCTAAAAAAGCTATCTTGAAAGCCTCTGAAATTTTAGAATTTCAGCATGGAACTTTTTTAATTTTGCGATCAAATTTTGAAATATTTCGCCTGCTACTTTTTACTTAAAACCTGTTACTGCTTTTGAAAAGGAATACGATATTTAAACTAATCGCTATCGCCTTCCCTTTTTTTCTCATCCTGGTGGTGGAGGTGATCCTCAGGTTGGTGGGATACGGCGAAGGTTACGAACTTTTTCATAAAATTATTTCTGAAAACAAAACCGAATATTACGTAATGAATTCGGGAGTTTCCCAGAAGTATTTTAAAAATACCGGTTTTCATTCTGATAACCAGTCAGATTTATTTTTAAAAAAGAAGACCGATAGTACTTTCAGGGTTTTCGTGCAGGGTGCCTCTACCGTGGTTGGCTTTCCATTTTATAAGAACGGGTCTTTTCCCAGGCTCCTGAAACACCGACTTTCCCTGACCTTTCCCAATAGGAACATCGAAGTGGTGAATACCGGCATCACGGCGGTTAACTCGTATACCCTGTGGGACCTGAGCGAGGAGATCATCAAACAGGATCCGGACCTGGTGATCATTTATGCGGGGCATAATGAATATTACGGAGCTTTGGGTGCGGGCTCCTCGGTTTTTATTGGGGAGCATCCAT
Source organism: Christiangramia flava JLT2011 (assembly GCF_001951155.1). Lineage (NCBI taxonomy): Bacteria > Pseudomonadati > Bacteroidota > Flavobacteriia > Flavobacteriales > Flavobacteriaceae > Christiangramia > Christiangramia flava. Next base: position 414,852 of record NZ_CP016359.1, on the reverse strand, counting down.
TCCTGGTAAGAACATATTTACGTTTGAAAAACCTGCGATTTTTTCAGTTACTGGAAAACGGATACGCCAAGATCTTCCGGGCAAAAAAAGATGATGGTTTACAGGTAGGAGATTCCACCCTGATGGAAGTCATGGCCCGGGAACAGCAGATCCCTTATGAATCTGAGGTATTTGAGGCGGGAATCCAACAGTTTCAAAGCAATTTGGAAAAGATCCTCGCAAACTACCAGTCTCATGATATTCCGGTTATTTTGTCAACTTTGGTTTCCAACGAGAGAGATATTCCGCCTTTTATCAGCGAGGATCTGGATGAGGAAAAGTTCCGCATGGCGCTGGATTCCAAAGATGAAAATATCGGGAAGATCGCGCAGAAAAACGCCATGGCCGCTTACCTGTTAGGCCAATATTATTTGGAGCGCCAGCCAGATTCCGCAAAAAAATATTTGGAAATCGCGAAGGAACTGGACCTGCTTCGGTTTCGCGCTCCTGAAAAGATCAATGAAATAATTCAGCAGCTATCCGAAAGAGAAGATGTTGCCCTCGTGGATATGAAACGTGTTTTTGAAGCAAGATCTGAAAGTGGAATTATTGGCGATGAGCTTCTAACCGAGCACGTGCATCCTAACGTAGAAGGAAACTTCGTGATGGCCGATGCTTTTTACAATAAGATCAAAGAATTACATCTATTAGGGAACTGGCAGCATTTTGTTTCCTACCAGGAAGCATATCGGGATATACCAATCAGTAAAATTGATTCGATTCGTGGCAAAATGATCGTACAGGACCTGAAGCGCTCGTGGCCCTATGTCCTGGATATGTCTGGCCGTAACCCGGTAAGGCAATATCATTTCCTTCAAAATCCAAGTTTTGAGGAACAAAAGGCGATCGCGCTGTATTCCGGGAAAGAAAAGTGGGAAGATGTGATGAGGCTGGCGTATCATACCTATCTCAAAGATGGTGATTTTGAAAATGCGCTCAAGGTTGCACAATCTTTAATTGCGGAATTTCCTGAACAAGCCCGGGTGTACGAGATGGCAGCAAACATTTGCCTGCAGATGAAAAGGCCGGAATACGCGAAATTCTATTCTGATAAAGCGGAAAAATTGAAATAAACCTACCAGGGTTTACTGATGTCTTCCCTGGTAAAGAGGTGATTTCTGCTTCGGAAGTACGTGTTTTCTTCCCGTTGTCTTAAAATTTGATTTTTTCCGAAGATCTTTTGAAGAAAAGCCAGGGGCACCAGGATGAGGTAAAAGCACAGGAACATCCACACAAAATTCATGATTTTACCCAATATGGCTGAAAAGGAAAACCAGATGCTGGCTAAGGCCAGCGAAGCTTTCATGGAAATTAACGGAAGAGCCAGGAGTATTAAGGCAAGGTATAACAGCCAGTTCCGGTCATATATCAAAAACCCGATGATGGAGGCCATGGCCAGCACGATCACCGTTTCAAATGCTTTTTCTTTTTTCATCAGAAAAGGCTGTAAATGAACGGGGCCAGGGCAGAGCCATTGGTTAAAAAAATAAAAGCTCCCAAAATGATGAAAATGAGGATCAGCGGGAGCAACCACCACTTTTTGCGTTCTTTTAAAAAGAGAAAAAATTCTTTGACAAATTCCATTATTTCGTGATTAAAAAATTTTCCATTACCAGCACGTCGATACCGGAGTTCATAAAACAGCGATAAGCATCTTCCGGCGTGTTCACAATGGGCTCATCCATCACATTGAAACTGGTATTGATAAGGACGCCGGTCCCCGTCACTTTTTTATATTTCTGTAATAAATTCCAGAATTTCGGGTTCATACTTTTTTTGACAACCTGAACTCTCGCCGAAAGATCAGCATGCGTGACAGCGGGTAGTTGAGACTTCGGAAATTTTCGCTTTTCGTCGAGGCTGAAGCTGTCAAAATTTTCCGGCAACTCCTGCAGCAACGAATCTTTTAACTGGTTCGTGAACAGCATATAATGTGACCTTTTTCCGGGTTTGAAATACGCATCATAATCTTCTTCACAAACGGCGGGAGCAAAAGGTCTGAAGCTTTCCCGAAATTTTATTTTCCGGTTGAGTTTCGATTGCATTTCGGGGTCGGTTGCATCAGCGAGGATACTCCTGTTTCCAAGCGCACGTGGTCCAAATTCGGTCCTTCCGCTAAACCAGCCAACGACTTTTTTTTCGACTATATAATTTACGGTTTTTTCGTAAACTTCTTCATCGGAATCAATATATTCAAACTGACACTTATGTTTTCGAAGCACCCTTTCAATATCAATTTCTGAAAATTTAGGGCCCAAATAATTATCAAAATTTTTTGTGAGACCGGAAAATGGAAGATCAGAATGCAGGTAATTGGTGACCAAGGCTGCACCAATGGCAGCTCCCGCATCACCGGCAGCGGGCTGGATATAAATATCTTCAAACAGCTGCTGCTCATATAAGACTGAATTGGCCACGCAGTTCAGTGCCACGCCACCAGCGATACAAAGGTAGTTAGCCCCTGTTTCTTTTTTGATATGCTGAAGCATCCTGAGCAGAGCCTGCTCGAGGACTTTTTGAGCCGCCAAAGCTAAATCAGCATGAATTTGGGTAATTGCTTCTTCCGGTTCCCGTTTTTTGAGTTCAAATAATTGTTCCCATTTTTTAGGGTCAACCATCCTGAGACCGTATGGATATTCAAAATAGACCTGATTCAATTTAATGGAACCATCCTCCCGAATATCGATAAGCTTAGCGCTTATGATTTCCATAAACCGACGGACTCTTTCAGAATGTATCGAGCTGTAAGGAGCCAGTCCCATCATTTTATATTCCCCTTTATTCACTTCAAAACCCAGGAAATAGGTGAATGAAGAATAGATGAGTCCCAGGGAATCCGGGAATTCTAATTCTCCAAGTATCTCTATGCCCTTCTTTCCGCAGGCATGGCCGTACGCGGTGGTAGTCCATTCACCCACACCATCAACTGTTAGGAAAGCGGCCTTAGAAAAAGGAGAGGTGTAGAACGCGCTGGCGATATGCGATAAGTGGTGTTCGGGAAAAACGATCTTCAAGTTTGGAATTTTATGGCCACCGTTCAATTCCTTCAATTTTTTCCTGATGAACTGTTTTATAAAGAGTTTTTCCTTCAGCCACACGGGCATGGCTTTGGAGAAGGACCTGAAACCTCGGGGTGCGAAAGCATAATAGGTTTCCAAGAGCCTTTCGAATTTCAGAAATGGCTTGTCATAAAAAGCGATGGCATCTAATTCACTAACGGCAATTCCGGCTTCCTGAAGGCAGAATTTGATAGACTCTTCGGGAAAGGAAGCATCATTTTTGATTCTTGTAAAGCGCTCTTCCTGAGCGGCAAACAGGACTTTCCCATTTGAAATGATTGCTGCAGCTGAATCGTGGTAATATGCGGAGATGCCCAGTACTGTCATTTACATAAAGATATTTATTTCAGTCAAATTCTTCGGAAATTCTATTCGCAACAAATTAGCATAAAAAAGAGGCTGTATAGTTACCTATCAGCCTCTTTTCACTATTTTAAACTAACTCAAAAACTTAACTATTTCTATTTTATTGGTAGCCAGGATTCTGATAAGCTGCTTTTTCAGCTTCTGTCATATCCAAATTGTCTATTTGACCGCGCGGAATTGGGCGTAAATAGAGGTAAGGTTCAATATTTCTTTGGGTCGTTGTTGGACTATGGTCTGTTGCGTCATTACCGGCAATTCTATAAGAACCGGCTAATTCTCCCCATTTTTGGGTTCGAACGAGATCATACCATCTGTAACCTTCACCAAAATATTCTCTGGAACGTTCAGCCAGGATATAATTGATATCGATATCAGTAGGAGTTGCAGCGATCATAGCTTCACTGTTATCTTCTACGCGAACTTCCTGCTCCCCGTTGTCATAGCACCATTTTCCGGCACGTGCACGAAGAACATTTACCAGGTCGTATGCGGAGTAACTTCCGGAAGCACCTTTTACAGCAGCTTCAGCAGCCACCAGGTAGAATTCAGAATATTTGGCAATCGGGAACGGACGGGTAAGTGCGCCATTCGGAGATCCTAATCCACCCTGATTATCGGTACGATAGGTTCCTAGTTTCCATAAACCTGGATAGAATCTTCTATTGATCTCATCCGGGTTGATCACATAATCTGATCTTCCAGGAATCTCACCGCCTCCTATATTTCCACCATTTACGTAAGTTACCGCATCATCATGTTCATCTAAGAACGAGATAACCGCATCGCCAGGAGCGATTTCCATGCCGTTAGCAGCGGTAATGGTAGGGGTTGGATCACCTCCTTTGTTCCAGTTTCCTCTGTAGCTGGTCACAAAAGTTGCGTCGTATCTTGAATCAAGGTCTTTTTCTGCAAATGTTTCAGTTAAAGCGCCAATAGTAGGAGCCATACGTGTCCATGGTCTTCCGTAGCTTTGTGCAGCTTCACGCTGAACTGCTGCCACACCATCCACATTGATCGTGGTATAGTTAGGTGTCACCATCCATACGGCGGTGTTCGCACTGCCATCTGTACCACTCCAGCCCAGATCGGCCCCGTTGTAGATCTGGCTTTCTTCCGTACGATCTGCATACAACATCATCTCGTCATGACGGTCATTTGTAGCCACGTGAACGTTATAAAAGCAGTCTAATAAACGGTAAGGTCCCGGGTTTTCAATTCCTTCTACAGCCAGGTCATAAGATTGCTGGAAATAGTACTGCGGATTTTGACCATCAGGATCTGTTCTTGTGGTTTCCGGATAGGTTGGAATGTTATTTGGGTTCTCTAACCACCATGCGTAAGTAAGATAGGCTTTTGCTAGATACAGGCGCGCCACATTCTTGGTTACCGCTCCTTCCAGTCTTGGATTTTCTGGCAGGTCATTTACTGCGGCTTCCAAATCTGGGAATATTGCCCTGGTATAAACTTCAGGAACAGTGTTTCGAACAGAAGTTCTAACCGCCGAGTTGTTAAATGCCAATTCTCCAGATCCAAGGTCTAATGGCACACCGCCATAGGTCTGGACCAGCAAGAAATAATTGAAAGCTCTGAAAAATCTGGCTTCCGCGATCAATGAGTTGTCAAGGCCAACGGCTTCTGCATTTTCGATAATCCCGTTAGCAGTGTTGATGGCAGGAAAGGCATTCCCCCAAACCACTCCGATAGAAAAACCACTGGTGGAGCTTAAATTTCCCTGTCCCGCAAGGTCCAGATCATAAAAGTTATTATCTGCACTCTGGGCAGCAGTGTATTCATCTGTACCGGTTTCCCCAAGGTTTAGGAAATAGGCAAATCCATACACGTTTCTCAGGTTTTGATAGAGATAGGTCAATCCACCTTGTACACCTAGTTCGGTCGTGAAGAATTCCGGAGTAAATACACCCCGTGGCTCTTCTTGCAGAATATCATCTGAGCATGATTTCAATCCAAATACCGTAATCGCAAAAACGACGACTACTGGTATTATTTTAAACTTAATTTTCCTCATAATTTTTTTTTAAAATGAAATGTTTAATCCTATCAAATAATTTCTTGTAGAAGGAACGTTTGTTCCAATTGTAGGAATACCCCGCGATACGTTGGTAGTATTTACTGCCACATTCTGGCGGTTTCCGTTTCCATCAACACCGGAGTTTGTAATCTCCGGATCTAAACCAGATTCATCATAAAACGGAGAGAATAACACGAATGGATTCTGTGCCGAGGCATAAACACGCAGTCTCTGTAAACCAATTCCCTGGGTAAAGTCCTGATCGAAATTATATCCTAAGGTCAAAGAACGAATTTTCAGGTAAGAAGCATCGAAATAACCTAAAGTACTGGCATATTTCGGGTTGTCTCCACTCTGTAAACCTCCTGGTGCCGGATATCTGGCATCTGTATTGGTAGGAGTCCAGTAATCTACATCTACGTTGTTTGTTCTACCGGTCAATAAATTCAGGTAACCACTTGACGAATACAAGGTACTTACCAGGGTACCTCCGTTCTGGAAAGTTCCCACTACGTTCAGATCAAAATTCTTGTATGCCAAACGGGAGTTGAAACCTCCTCTAAAGTTCGGAGTAGGATCAATGATCACTCTGTCTTCAGGGCCTATGGCGCGTACCGGTGAACCATCAGCATTGTATTCTCCTGTATATCTAACTCGAATCATACCGGCGCCACTGGCTCCTGGTTCGTACTGACTAAGGTATTGGAAATCAGGATCAGATTCGTTCCAAAGACCAATATTATCATAATCGTAGATCACATTAATTGGTGATCCCACGAACCAAAGGTTTCCTTCATCTCTCAACTGCCCTGATGCCAGGGAAGTGATCTCGTTCTGGTTACGATATATGTTGATCCCGGCATCCCAGGTAAATCCATCAGGGTTATCGATGATCGTTGCATTAAGAGAGATCTCGAAACCTTTGTTTTGGGTAGCTCCAATGTTACTGGTCACGTTCCCCACTCCGGAAGTTGCAGGCAACCCAAGAGTATATAGAATATCATTCGTTTTGGTAAGGTAATATTCGAAAGTACCGGTTAAACGGTTGTCGAACAATCCGAAGTCCAGACCATAGTTGTAAGTTTCTGAAAATTCCCATCCAAGGTTCGGATTCGGTAACTGGTTTACAAAATAACCTGTCGCGAAAGTACTTCCGAAGTTATAGTTTACAGTATTTAACCTTCCCTGAACCGAGTAGGGGGCAATAGCCTGGTTGGAAGTTTCCCCGTAACCGGCACGTAATTTCAGTAAATTGATCCACTCCACGTCTTCCATGAACGCTTCATTACCAATATTCCAACCTACTGAAACAGCAGGATAGGTAACCCATTTGTTACCAGGTGCCAGTCTGGAAGAACCATCTGCACGCAAAGTTGCAGTCATTAAATAACGGTTGTCATATTGATACAGGATTCTTCCCATATAGGATAATAACCCGGTAGCGGAATAGCCGGTACCGTAACCCGTGATATCTTCAGTCAGCGCAGAGTCCAGGTTATACCATAAAGAGTTTTCATCCGGAATATTGCGAACGCTTAATCCTGAATTATCATACTGAGTATTTTGTGCAGAGAACAATCCTACAAAGTTCACTTTATGTTTTTCTGCAAAAGTTCTGTCGTATAATATTTGGTTCTCAATTACATAATCTCTGGTAATAGAAGTGTTGTAGCTACCAGACGAAGGGTTGGTTGCATTGTAATTGAATACACCCTGGCCTGTGAAATTTCCATCGCGGCTGGTGCGGAAGTTCAAACCAATATTCATGCGGTATTTGAGGCCTTCCACCCATGGAATTTTAACTTCTCCATAGAGGTTGTTATAAGCACCAAAATCTAACTGCTGGTTCTTTCTGCCGTCGCCAATTCTGTTAATTTCATTTCTGGTAGGGATCCATAAGTTATCAGCTTGAGTCTGAAGTCTAACCGATCCAAGGAAATCCCCGTTTTCATCATAAGGGCTCAATAGGGGAGAGGCACTCAATACGCCGCCAACTCCTACGATACTACTTGCCTGGTTGTAGTTCAATACCGAATTCAAACCAAATCTGAAAAGCGAACCAACTTCCTGGTCTATCTGGGCTCTTAAAGAAAATCGCTCGAAGGAATCATCAGGAACAACCGAAGTTTCCTTGAAATAACCTAAGCCCATGTTGTAAGTTCCTTTTTCAGAACCACCCTGTACACTAATGTCGTGAGAAGTTTGCAATCCAGTACCATATAAAAGGTCCTGCCAGTCGGTATCATTAGCAAGGTCTTCATCGCCTCCTAAGTCGTAGATAGGAGTTCCGTTTTGATTAGGATGAGCCGCAACATCAGCGCGAAGCTGAGTAAGCTGGGCGGCATTCATTAATGGGTATTTATTGAAAACTTCTTTTACCGCATAATAGGTATTATAGGAGAAAGTAGCTTTTTGACCTTCTCTACCGGTTTTAGTCGTGATCAAAATCACCCCGTTCGCACCCCTGGAACCATAAATGGCAGTAGCCGAAGCATCTTTCAGGATGTCAAGACTTTCAATGTCGTTAGGATTAATGTCACTTAAACCACCGGAAAACGGGATCCCATTCAATACGATTAAAGGATCGTTGTTTCCGGAAAGCGAACGTACTCCGCGAATTCTAACCTGTGGAGAGGCTCCTGGCCTGGTGTTGTTGGTAGAAATGTTTACACCGGCCGCGCGCCCGATCAGGGCTTCCTGGAAGTTAGCGGTCTTTACTTCATTCAATTCTTCTCCTTTAACCGAAACTACGGAACCGGTCACTGCTTCCCGATTTTGAGTACCGTAACCAATCACCACCACCTCATCAAGCGCCTGGCTGTCGGTTTGCATCACTAAATCGATTTCGCTACGACCATTTACTGAAATTTCCTGGGTTTGAAACCCAATAAAAGAGAATTCCAGGGTAGCGTTAGGAGAAACATTCTCCAGGGTGTATTCCCCGTCAAAATTAGTGGTAGTACCCTGGCTGCTTCCTTTAACGATTACGGTTACCCCGGGCAATAAGCCGTTGTCGTCCCGAACGACACCCGAAACCGTAATGTTTTCCTGAGCGTAGGATATAAAACCACTTATTAGAAAACATAAGAAAACAAATTTCCTCCAAGAGGCTTTAAGTTGAATGTGTTTCATATTAGTTTAATTTAGTTTGTTTGTAATTCTGCTGGCTTATAAATGCGATTCAAGCAAAAAAACCGACGTTAAATTTTAATTATGATAAATATAAAGAAAAATTAACATTACGCAATCGGTTGCGAAGAAAAGCTTTAAAATTTTTATAATTTAACATAATTGTCAAATTCGCATGCCTTTTAAATTACTGTTATTCAGTATATTGTAAATTTTTGAAATTTACGAATACGATTGATTAAAAGTTTTTCTAATTTTAAAAAGCAAAATTTTCAATATTTCATGATTATGATTAACAAATCCTCAGGAGTAATAGCATTTGGTATATTGCTTTTATCGCTCTCCTGCAAAAACAACGAAAATAAAGAAGCGACTTCTGAAAGTACAGTAGACTCTGTTTCGGTGAATTCCGAAGAAGCGGAAATGGTCGAGGCAGAGCCACTGGTAAAAGACCTTTATACTGCCGATCCTTCTGCACATGTTTTTGAAGACAAAATTTATATTTATCCAAGTCACGATTTTGATTCCGGAATTCCTGAGGACGATCTCGGCAACCATTTTAATATGAAAGATTACCACGTATATTCCATGGATAGCGTTGGTGGAGAAGTCACAGATCATGGCGTGGTGCTGGATGTGGAAGATGTGCCATGGGCCAAAAGACAGATGTGGGCGCCAGATGCTGCGGAAAAGGATGGTAACTATTACCTCTATTTTCCGGCCAAGGATAAAGATGATATTTTCAGGATTGGCGTTGCAGTGAGCGATGATCCTGCAGGACCCTTCAAACCGGAAGCAGAAGCCATTAAAGGCAGTTTCAGTATCGATCCTTCGGTATTCCAGGATGAGGATGGTTCCTATTATATGTATTTCGGTGGAATTTGGGGCGGTCAGCTCCAGAGATGGCAAACCGGGGAGTTCGCGGGAGAAGATACCTACCCGGCCGATACTTCTGCTGCGCTTCAGCCCAAAATAGCGAAGCTTTCCGAAGATATGACCAGTTTTGCCGAGGCTCCGAAAGATGTACAGATCCTGGATGAAAACGGAGAATTGTTGACCAACGGCGATAACGATCGAAGGTTTTTTGAAGCGGCCTGGGTGCATAAAATGAATGGGAAATACTACCTGTCGTATTCCACCGGAGATACGCATAAAATCGTGTACGCTACGGCCGATGATCCCTATGGGCCTTTTACCTACCAGGGCGTGATCCTGAACCCGGTTCTGGGCTGGACAAATCACCATTCCATTGTAAAATATAATGGAAAATGGTACCTGTTTTTCCACGATAGCTCACTATCCGGAGGGAAAACGTATTTGAGAAGCGTTAAAATGACCGAATTGAAGTTCAATGACGACGGAAGCATCAAAACTTTAGATGCAATGGTTCAAAATGATAGTTTACAATGATCAATAAAGCATTTGTCTCCATAATAATAGCCGGTTTGGTAAGTTCTTTTTCTGTGATGGCGCAGGTAGAACTGCCAAAACTGATTAGTAACGGAATGGTCCTGCAGCGTGATGCCGAAGTCCGACTTTGGGGCTGGGCCAGTCCGGGAGAAGCGGTCAGGATCAACTTTAAAGATCAACAATACCAGGCAACTGCTACTGAAAATGGTGACTGGGAGATCAGGTTAAAAGATTTGAAGGCCGGCGGCCCGTACCAGATGCAAATCGCCGCCAGTAATCAAATTGTGCTGGATAGTGTATATATAGGAGATGTTTGGCTGTGTTCCGGCCAGTCGAATATGGAAATTCCCATGTCGCGTGTCGCCCCGCTCTATGAAGAAGAGATCGCTTCAGCCAATAACCAGTACATCCGGTATTTCGAAGTTCCGAAGGAATATGACCTGTCGAAGGAACGCGAGAAAATTTCCGGAGGACAGTGGCAGGAAACCAATCGCAAAAATATTGATGGTTTTTCCGCTGTTTCTTATTTCTTCGGAAAAAACCTTTATGAAACTTACAAAGTGCCAATTGGGTTGATCAACTCGGCGCTCGGCGGTTCTCCCGTTCAGGCGTGGTTGAGCGAAGACGCGCTTAAAAATTATCCTGAATATTATGAAGAAGCACAACGTTTGGGAAAACCCGGCGTGATCGATAGCCTGGAGCAAATTGACCAGGACCGTATTCGCGGGTGGTATGCTGAAGTGAATTCCGGGGATGCGGGCAATAGCAATCATTGGGAACAAAAAGACCTGGAAGATTCCGGCTGGACTGAATTTGTTGTTCCCGGTTACTGGAATTTTGATGGCAAGGAAAAGCAAAATGGAGTGGTGTGGTTCCGAAAGAAATTTGAGGTTTCCGAAGCACAGGCTGGGCAATCAGCAAAACTACTGCTTGGAAGGATCGTGGATGCCGATTCAGTTTTTGTAAATGGCCAATTCGTGGGGAATACAACTTACCAGTATCCGCCGCGACGCTACGAGATTCCGAAGGATTTGCTGGTTCAGGGCGAAAATACGATCAGCGTAAAAGTGCTCAACGAGCGTGGGCGCGGTGGTTTTGTTTCAGATAAACCTTACGAGATCAATTTTGACGATGAGTCTAAAATTGAACTTTCAGGAAAATGGATGCATAAAGCCGGTTTTCTTACCAGCCCTTTGCAGCCACAAACCTTCTACCGCTGGAAACCGGAAGGTCTTTACAACGCGATGATCCACCCTATCGAGAAGTACCACATCAAGGGAGTGATCTGGTATCAGGGCGAATCGAATACCGGTGATCCAGAAGCGTATAAAACGCTTTTCCCGGATATGATTGCAGACTGGCGGGAAAAATGGGGACAACAACCTGAAGATTTCCCTTTTATCTTCGTGCAGCTTGCGAACTTTATGGAGGCGTACGATGCACCAACCGATTCTAACTGGGCGCGCCTTCGGGAGGCTCAACTGGAAACGCTCCAGGTACCTAATACTGGTATGGCTGTGGCGATCGATGTGGGAGAATGGAACGATATTCACCCTTTAAATAAAAAAGATGTGGGGGATCGTCTTGCGCAGGCGGCTAAAAACCTGGCATACGGGGAAGAGATTGTGGCTGGTGGTCCCATTTTCGAATCGTATGAAGTGAAAGGTGATTCTATCGAAATTCATTTTAAGAATGTGGGCGATGGCCTGATGGCTGAAGATGGAGAACTGAAAGAATTTGCCATAGCTGGAAAAGACCAGAAATTCGTTTGGGCCAATGCTCGAATTGAAGGCGATAAAATCGTGGTGTTTAGTCCGAAAATATCCAATCCCGTGGCGGTAAGATATGCCTGGGCCAATAATCCCGAAAATGCCAATTTGTACAATAAGGAAGGTTTACCAGCCTCACCATTTCGTACAGATGACTGGGAATTGTCCAGATAAGGTAATGTCTTAGCAACTGGTCAAATAGTTAGTTTTTAGCGGATTAAATTCCATATTATTCAAAATAATATTTGGATTATTGAATAATCTTTACTTATATTTGAAAATGTCTAAACAACACTTATAAAGCAGGTTGTTTTCTTTCCGCAGCGATTTTAGATAAAAAATAAAGCAATAAGAATAGTTATAGTTTGAGTTAATAGTTGATTTCACAACACCTGGTGGCCTGGAGAAGGCCATCAGGTTTTTTAAGCAGAAACCAACATCTGGAAAAGCCAGTTTTTCCAGATGATTCTAAATCTATTCTAATTTAAATTCACTTTAATTTTGAGCAAACAAATTTTGGAACAGGCTTCAAAACTTAACAATTTCGGCCATGAACTGGACCATTTTGGAATCACCCGAGATGGGGAAAAAGTGGAAAAACTAAGAATTTTCCATAGCAATGGTCTTGAAATAAGCATGATCAACTATGGAGGGATCATCACTTCCCTGAAAACACCAGACCGTAGCGGAAAAATTGAGGATATCGTACTGGGTTTTGATACGCTATCAGAATACGAGGAAAAAAGTCCGTATTTCGGTGCGCTGATCGGTAGGTTTGGGAACCGAATTGCAAAAGGTCAATTTTCCCTGGATGGGAACAGCTATCATCTGGCCAACAATAATGCACCGAATCATTTGCATGGTGGGAATCGCGGTTTTGACAAGGTTTGCTGGAATATGAAAATAGGCGAGCAGCGAGATGATGCTGTTTCGGTGATCCTGGAATATACCAGTGCTGATGGAGAAGAAGGATATCCCGGCGAGCTGAAAACAAAAGTTACCTATACCTTAACGGAAAATTCACTGAAGATCGAGTACCACGCCACGACTGATGCCCCTACAGTTTTGAATCTCACACATCATTCGTATTTTAACCTATCGGGAAATCCCGGCCAACCGGTGACCGATCATATGGTCCAATTTCCTTCTGATTATTATTTACCGATCGATGAACACCTGATTCCGCTGGGAAAACCAGAAAAGGTTACAGATACTCCTTTTGATTTCCGTCAGCCACAAAAAATTAAAGAAGGCCTTCTCCAGGATACTGAATATTCACAGCTCCAAAGATCCGCAGGATATGATCATACTTTTGTGATCAAAGGGAGCGGAGAGGCCCGTAAGTTTGCCGGGACAGTCTGGCATCCTGAAACCGGGAGGAAACTGGAAGTTTTTACCAGTGAGCCTGGAATGCAGTTTTACACCGGGAATTTTCTGGAAGCAGGAATGAAAGGCAAGGGAAATGCAACCTATCAGAAAAGAAGCGGCTTTTGCCTGGAAACTCAGCATTTTCCTGATTCTCCCAATCAATCACAATTCCCGTCGACCGTATTGCGGCCGGGAGAAATTTTTACTTCAGAAACCATTTACCAATTCGGGATCCTAGCATCCTAAAATGAAACTATATGAATCGAACTATCAAACACCTCTTCAGCCTGTTCATTTTGGCAGCAAGTCTTGGACTCGTTTCTTTCACCGTTCTTCGGAACTCAGAGGCTATAAAGCCGGGGAGCGACCCTATTTTCAAGAAAGCAGTTTATACCGGCAACGACAAGGTTTACAAAGACCATCCTTTACAGGAGGGAGAATTTTATAACCCGATTTTACAGGGAACCTATCCAGATCCGGCGATCACCCGAAAAGGCGATGACTATTACCTCGTCTGCTCTTCGTTTGCAATGTTTCCCGGTGTACCCATCTTCCATTCCAAAGATCTCGTGAACTGGAAGCAAATTGGGCATGTATTAGATCGACAGTCGCAGCTGGACGTGCATAATACAAGTATTAGCCAGGGAGTTTATGCGCCTGGAATCACTTATAATGAACAGAACGATACGTTCTATATGATTACCACGGCCTTTGCCGGAGGTCTGGGCAATATTATCTTAAAAACAAAAGATCCGATGAAAGGCTGGAGCGAACCTAAAAAGCTCAATTTTGAGGGCATCGATCCTTCCATATTTTTTGATGATGACGGCAAAGCCTATGTTGTTCATAATGATGCGCCCGATAAAGGCAAGGAACTCTACCAGGGGCACCGCGTGATCAAGGTTTGGGAGTACGATGTGGAGAACGATCAGGTTATTCCCGGCACCGATACAATCATCGTGAATGGCGGGGTGGATCTTTCCCAGAAACCTATCTGGATCGAAGCCCCGCATCTTTATAAAAAAGACGGAACTTATTATTTGATGTGTGCTGAAGGTGGTACCGGTGGCTGGCATAGCGAGGTGATCTTTTCGAGTGATAGCCCGAAAGGACCGTTCACTCCGGCACCGAGCAATCCTATTCTGACCCAGCGTTATTTCGGAGACGAACGAGGAGCGTTTAAGGTTGACTGGGCGGGTCATGCAGATCTGGTCAAAGGCCCAAATGATCAATATTACGGAGTGTTTTTAGGAGTTAGACCAAATGAGGACAATCAGGTGAATACCGGCCGGCAAACTTTTATTCTGCCGGTAGACTGGTCTGGGAAATATCCGGTTTTTGAAAACGGACTCATCCCGATGAAACCTACACTGAAAATGCCAGAAGGTGTGGAAAATCATACAGGTGAAAACGGTTTTTTTCCAAATGGGAATTTTACCTACGAAGAAGATTTTACTGGTGAGAACCTGGATTTTCGATGGATAGGTCTTCGCGGACCTCGGGAAGCCTTCATGGAAACCGGGAAGAAAGGCCTCGAGATGGAAGCTTTCTCAACAAATATCACCGAGCTGAAACCCACTTCCACTTTGTTTTATCGACAGATGCACCGAAGCTTCAGCTTTATGACAGAAATGGAATACCAGCCTAAAAAGGAAACCGATCTGGCCGGGATCACCTGTTACCAGAATGAGCGTTTCAATTACCTTTTCGGGATTACAAAAAAAGAAGGTAAAGACATCATTCTGCTTCAGAAGACCGAAAATGGGAAATCTGAAATCCTCTTCAGTAAAAACATTGAATTAAAAAACCCGGTTGCACTGAAAGTGGAGGCAAAAGGCAATTCCTATGAATTTTCTTATGCGCTGAAGGCTTCGGAATTCCGGGTTTTAGGCGAAGCTGTTTCCGGGGATATCCTGTCTACCAACGTGGCCGGCGGTTTCACTGGAGCCATGATCGGTTTATATGCTACTGAAGGGAATACGGCCATTCCGCAGTCTAACTAAAATTGAAAAAATGAACACACGAACGATCAGCTTACTCCTGCTGTTTTTCATGATGAGCCTGCCCAAAGTGTTTGCCCAGGAGCAGGCTGAAAATCCCATCATTTTTGCCGATGTTCCCGATCTTTCCATGGTCAAACACGGCGATAATTATTATATGAGCAGCACGACGATGCACATGAGTCCCGGTGTACCGATCATGAAATCAAAGGACCTGGTGAACTGGGAGATCGTAAGCTACGCTTATGATACGCTGGCCGATATTCCTGAATTGAGGCTCGAAGCTGGCAAAAATGCTTACGGGCGTGGTTCTTGGGCCAGTAGTCTGCGCTTTCATGATGGAAGGTTCTATGTTTCCACATTTTCCGGAACTACGGGTAAAACCTATATTTTTTCTTCGGAAGATCCGGAAAGCGGTAAATGGGAAAAAGCTTCATTTTCTCCCAGCCTGCACGATAATTCTTTAGTTTTTGACAACGGAAAAGTCTATATGATTTATGGCGGCGGAAGTATTCGCATTGTGGAACTGGAATCAGATTTTTCTGGAGTCAAACCGGAAACCGATCATGTCTTAATAGAAAATGCCAGTGCGCCGGCGGGGGAGGATATTATGCTGCCAGCCGAAGGTTCGCAGCTTTTCAAGCACGATGGTAAATATTATCTTTTTCATATTACCTGGCCTCGAAACGGAATGCGAACCGTAGTGATCCACCGCGCCGATAATTTGCTCGGGCCATATAAAGGGAAACTGGCTTTGCAGGATCTGGGTGTGGCACAGGGAGGCCTGATTGAAGGCCCGGACGGAAATTGGTTTTCTTATTTGTTTCGGGATTATGGCGCTGTGGGAAGGATCCCATATCTCGTTCCTGTAGTATGGAAAGATGGCTGGCCGGTCCTGGGGAAAGATGGTAAAGTTCCTGAAAAACTGGAACTTCCAAAAAGTAAGGGATTGATCCCTGGAATTGTTGCTTCGGATGAATTTAAGCGTGAAAATGCTGAAAATTCGCTGCCTTTGGTTTGGCAATGGAATCATAACCCCGAAAATGATTACTGGAGTCTTAAAGAGAAACCGGGTTATCTTAGACTAACGAATTTCCGAAAAGACACTACTTTTTTACAAACGCGAAATACCTTAACACAACGTACTTTTGGACCAAAAAGCAGTGCTGAGATCAGCCTGGAGTTGGGCGGACTAAAAAATGGGGATGTAGCCGGGCTTGGCTTACTGCAGAGCAAATACGGGCTAGTAGGCATTCGAAAGGAAAAAGACCGGTTGTCGCTGATTTCCATGAAAGGCGAAAATGGTAAGAACTGGATCGAGGAAAGTATTCCTTATAATTCAGAAACCGTTTTTCTGAAGGTTGTATGTGATTTTGAGAATAAAAAAGATGAAGCCCAATTTTACTTTTCCGAAGACGGCGAAAACTGGAAATCTATTGGAAGTATCCTGAAAATGGAATATAAACTAACCCATTTTATGGGCTATCGTTTCGCGCTATTCAATTATGCCACTCAGGAAACAGGCGGGTTTGCTGATTTTGACTATTTCCGCATGAGCGAATAATACAAGAAAAAAAGCCATTTCAAACGAAATGGCTTTTTCTTCAGCTAACTAAACCAACTATTGCCAGCCGCCACCGAGATTGCGGTACATGGATACCCGCGCCAACAGTTGTTCTTTCCTGGTTTCCACCAGGTCCATTTTCGATTCCAGTGCATCACGTTGTGTGAGCAAGACTTCCATATAATCTGCTCTTGCTGAACGGAAAAGCTTATTGGTGAGATCGATAGACTGTGTGAGTGCCTCCACCTGGTCCTGTTTCAATTCATAACTTTTCTGCAACTTGTCAATATTCGAAAGCTCGTTGGAAACTTCGATATAGGCATTTAGAATGGTCTTCTCATAATCGTATACAGCCTGCAGTTGCCGGGCGTTTGCCGTGGCATAAGTTGCTTTGATCGCGTTCCGGTTGATCAGCGGCGCCACCATATCACCCGCCAGGTTGTATAAAAGCGACTCTGGCGTGGTGGTTAGAAATTCCGGTTTAAATGCTTCCAGTCCAACACCAGCATGAATCTCAAAACTTGGATAGAAATTAGCTCTTGCCGACTTCACGTCCAGTTTTGCAGCTTCCAGTTCGAATTCTGCCTGCCTGATATCCGGGCGATTGGTAAGCAGCTGCGATGGAATTCCCGTATAAAGGCTGTCCAGGGAAGCTTCCGTGAAATTTTGGGAATTCCGATCGACGTGTTGTGGCGCTCTTCCGATGAGGAAATTAATGCGGTTCTCGGTTTCCACGATTTCCTGCTGTACGGCGTAACGCTCACTCTTATTCTTGAGTACTTCTGCTTCGAAACGGCGAACTCCAAGCTCGGTCGCTCTTGCCGCTTGTTTCTGAATACGGATGGTCTTCAGCGCATTTCCCTGGATGTCCAGGTTCTGATCGATGATCGCCAGTTCGTTATCCAGCGCGATCAATTCGTAATAAGACTGCGCGATCTCTGAAATGAGATTCGTGACCATGAAATGCTGCCCTTCCACGGAAGAGAGGTATTCCATCACCGCGGCTTTTTTGGAATTCCGAAGTTTTTTCCACACATCCAGTTCCCAGGAAGCGAAAACGCCTGCCATGAAATTTGGCAGCGGCTCCGGGAATTCTTCCTCTGGGCGAATATCGGTATTCGCATCATTGGCGCCCTGACTGGTGTACCTGCCTACTTTTTCCACTTCAGCGCCGGCCTGCAGGTTCACTGAGGGCAAATATTCACCTTTGCGTGCCCTGATCTCGTTTTTGGCCATGGCCACCTGCTGCATGGTAATATTCAGTTCCTGGTTGTGCACCAGCGCGGTGTCAATAAGCTCCTGCAGTTTTTCGTCCCGGAAAAAATCTTTCCAGTTCATCGCTGCGGAATTCACCGTATCCTGCTGAATGCTATCCTGGTAACCGCCGGGCAGGGAGGTATTGGCCTCCCTGATTTCCCGTGACGGTACACAGCTGTACAGGCAAAAAGTTGCTAAAATGCCTATACAGACGGGTTTTGCATATTTTGATTGGAAGATCGATAGTCTATTCATCTTCTTTTCTTTTCATTAATTTTTTCAGTTTTTTGTTGATCTTGCGCAAACGGGAGCTAATGCTTCCTTCACCTTCGCTGGTGCGCATGAACTCTTCGGTAAAGGTTTCATCATACTCATCGCGGATCAGGCTTTTTCCTTCAGACATTTTTCCGAAGATGAAATAAAGCCCCGGGATGATGATCACCCCGAATATGGTCCCAATGAGCATACCACCCAGCGCCGAACCACCAATCGTTCGGTTACCAATGGCGCCGGCTCCGCTGGCGATCACCAATGGGATCAACCCGGCGATAAAGGCAAAAGAAGTCATTAGAATAGGTCGGAAACGCATTTTTGCGCCTTCGATGGCAGCTTCCAGCACGCTCATTCCCTGGCGATGTTTCTGAACGGCAAATTCCACGATCAGTACCGCGTTCTTACCTAGAAGCCCTACCAGCATGATTACCCCGATCTGGGCATACACATCGTTGGAAAGTCCCATAAGCTTCAGTAACAGGAAGGAGCCAAAAACTCCAACCGGCAAGGAAAGCAGTACCGCGAACGGCAGTAAGAAACTTTCATATTGAGCGGCCAGTACGAAATACACGAAAACGAGGACGATAATGAAAATGAACAGAGCATCGTTTCCACGGTTGGCTTCGTCGTAGGAAAGACCTTCCCAGGCAATATCATAACCTCTTGGAAGTTTTTCCTTGGCTACTTCACGAATGGCTTCAATGGCATCACCGGTGGTGTAACCTTTTGCCGGTAAACCTCTGATCGCTGCCGAATTGTACAGGTTGTAACGAGTGATTTCATTGGGTCCCAGTTTTTTCTCCATGGTCATGAAAGAAGAATAGGGTACCATTTCTCCTTCTTCGTTCTTCACATATAATTCTTCCAGGTCTGAAGGCATCCCACGGTATTCCGGAGCGGCCTGTGTGTAAACTTTGAAGAATCGACCAAATTTGATGAATCCCTGCTCGTAGGTACTACCAATCAGGATATTCAGGTTTTCCATCGCTTTACCAATGGATACCCCTTTTTGCATAGCCGCCTTGTTATTGATCTTTAATTCATACTGCGGATAATTAGCTGCGAAAAAGGTGAACAGTCCGCTAAGTTCTTTTCGCTTGCCCAGCTCTTCCAGAAATTCATTGTTGATTCTTTCGAATTCATGGTAATCTGTCGAGTTGGTTTTATCCAGCAAACGCAACGAGAAACCGGCAGAAGATCCGAAACCTGGAACCGCTGGCGGCTCAAAATATTCGATCGTAGCTCCAAGATCCTTACTCTTTTCTTCCAATTCTTCCATGATCTCGTGAACCGAATGTTCCCTATCAGACCATGGTTTCAGGTTGATCAAGCAGGTACCCGCGTTGGAACCACGACCTTCGGTCATGATCTCGTAACCGGCCAGTGATGAAACCGATTCCACACCTTCAACTTCCTCACTCAGTTTCTGAAGTTTTCTGGCAACATCATTGGTTCGTTCCAGGGTTGCTCCCGGAGGTGTCTGGATGATCGCATAGATCATTCCCTGGTCTTCACTGGGGATAAATCCTGCCGGCAGGATTTTATTGGTCACGAAGATCCCAACACAGAATGCAAGTAAAATTCCAAAGGTTATGACTCTTCGGTTTACGATATAGTTCAGGAAGCCTACATATCTTCCGGTAAGTCTTTCAAAGCCGCGGTTAAACCAGTCGATAAAACGGTTGATAGGTGATTTTTTGCGAGGTTTTCCGTGGGTGTTCTTCAGGAGCATTGCACAAAGAACCGGTGTGAGTGTTAGTGCCACTACTGCGGAAATTACGATAGACCCGGCCATGGTTATCGAGAACTGGCGGTAGAACACTCCAACAGGACCCGACATAAAAGAGATCGGTATAAACACCGAAACCATCACCAGTGTGATCGCGATGATCGCGCCACCAATCTCTCCAAGAACTTCGGAAGATGCTTTGTATGGCGTGAGGTTTTCTTCTTCCATTTTTACGTGAACCGCCTCCACCACAACGATCGCATTATCTACCACAATACCGATTGCGAGCACCAGTGCGAAAAGCGTGATGAGGTTGATCGACAAACCGAAGATCTGCATCACGAAAAAGGCTCCTACCAGTGAGACCGGCACGGCGATGATCGGGATCAGGGTCGAACGCCAGTCTCCCAGGAATAGAAATACCACGATCGCCACCAGGATGAATGCATCCCTCAGGGTATGCAATACCTGTTCGATAGACGCATCCAGAAAGTTGGAAACGTCATAAGAAATTTTGTAATCTACTCCCGGGGGCAGGTCTTCTTTCAGTTCCTTTAGTTTTTCCTTTACGTCAGCGATCACGTCGCTACCGTTACTGCCAAAGGTTTGTTTCAGTACGATGGAAGCTGAAGGTTTTCCGTCGAGGTTGGAATAGATATCGAAGAATTCACTTCCCAGTTCCACATCTGCCACGTCGCCGAGGGTGATCATTTCCCCTTCGCCGTTGGCTCTCAGGATAATGTCTTTATACTGCTGCGGTTCGCTGTACCGGTCCTGGTAGGTAAGGACGTATTCCAGGGCCTGAGCTTTTTTACCCGAACTCCGTCCAAGGCGACCAGGGCGGGCCAGGATACTCTGGTCTTCCATGGCTTCCAGGACTTCTTCCGCGGAAATATTATAGGCACGCATACGGTCTGGTTTTAGCCAGACACGCATGGCGAATTTACGGCTACCGAGAATTTGCGCACTGGCGATACCGTTGATACGCTGAATTTCAGGAACGATCCTGGTATACGCATAATTGTACAGGAACTTTTCATCGGTATGTTTTTCCTTGCTATACAGGTTCACATACATCAGCATACTAGGCTGTACTGGCGTAATGGTCACCCCTTCGCGTTGCACGAGTTCCGGTAGCAAAGGCATGACCTGGTCAACCCTGGTCTTTACCCGCACTACCGCATCATTGGGATCTGTTCCTGGTTCGAAAATCACACGGAGCGTTCCTTCCCCGGCACTGGTTGCATCCGAAGCGATGTAGCGCATTCCCTGCACCCCGTTGATCGAGGTTTCCAGGGGAATCAGTGTAGATTTCACCAGTACATCGGCGCTGGACCCGGGATAGGCTATGAAAACATTGACCGTGGTTGGCGCGATCTGCGGGAACTGCGAAATAGGCAGTTGCTTGATCGCCAGCATCCCGACGAATACGATGATCACCGAGATCACGATCGCCAAAACCGGTCTATGGATAAACTTTTTAAACATGTTATCTAAAGATTTTGGGTTTGCTATTCGGTGTATAGATCAAGATTCGCGAGCACTTCGTTCGGATCTTCCATTTCAGCATGGATCTCCTGATTATTTTTTACCATCCTGATTCCTTCCAGCAACACCCGGTCATTTTCCTTTAGGCCAGATTCCACCACGAATAGATGGGGTAGTTCGGCGCCGGTTTTGATCTCGGTTTGATGCACCACATTTTTCTCATCTACCGTAAATACATAGCGTTTGTCTAATACCTCAAAAGTGGCTTTTTGTGGGATCAGCATCGCATTTTTCAGTGGGATGGTCATCAGGATATTCCCGGTTTCCCCATGTCTCAGAATACCTTTCGGATTTGGAAAAGTGGCACGGAAAGCAATATTTCCGGTTTCGTTGTTGAATTCTCCCTCGATGGTCTCTACGACACCATCCTGGTCAAACTTCTTATTATTGGCCAGCAATAAATTCACGTTTTGTTGCTGGTCGTTCCTGGTGTTCATCATGTAGTCCAGATATTCCGCCTCCGGCACATTGAAATACACCCACATTTTGCTGTTATCTGAAAGGGATGTAAGCAATTCGCCTTCTTCCAGCGTACTGCCTTCACGAACTTCCAGATGGTCCATGATCCCGCTGAAGGGAGCGCGAACATCTGTAAATCCAAGATGGGTTTGTGCAAGGTTTACTTCCGCTTGAGCCTTGTCATAATTGGCCTTTGAGAGGGCCAGCTCATTGGGAGAGACCACATCGCTGTCTGCCAGTAATTTGGTGTTTTCAAATTCGATCTTGGCCGCTTCGCTTTCAGCTTTAGCTTTCTGAAGTTCGGCCTGGTAAATATTGGGCATGATCTGGAACATCAATTGCCCTTTTTCTACGTGCTGCCCTTCATCTACCTTGATGTTTTTTAAGTAACCTTTTTCCATCGCACGAAGTTCGATATGGCGAATGGAGTGGATCTGGCACACGTATTCTTTGGTAAAGGAAGTGTCGATTCTTACAGGCGTGGTTACCTGGAATGTTTCTTCCTCATGATTTTCCTCTTTATGAGAATTACAGCCAATGCTGCACAGCACGGCAAGAAAACCAATTAAAAGTGGGATCTTCTTCATAGTAAAATGAATTTTTAAAATTAGAATGATTAAATAGGGAATGGGCCTGGCCAGGTTTCTGGCAGGCAGGTTACCTCTAAGCCACAGGTGAAAAGGAAAATTTTAGATCCTGAAAACCTCTAGCTGTATGAAACGCTTGAGGGTATGGTGCGTGGATTGCTTGCGGCAGGGCTGGCAGGTTTCATTTTGGCCAATCGCGTATTCCCAGGCCAGCATATAGAATGCGGCGGTAAAAAGGTGGCTGGTAAAGAGTTTGGAAAACTGGTCAGCATCTGAATGATTTTCAAAATCCTCGCTTTCCGTTTCCTCGATCAGGATTTTTTCCAGCTCCAGTTGGGAACTTGGGGTACTTTGGTGAAGCTGAGCAGTGCCAAAACTGGCATTATCGATACGTATTTCAGAAGAAACCTTAAGATTGCTTTCCGGAACCGAGTTGGCATACGAAGACAAAACAGTTCCCAGTAACAGGAAGAGTACCGAAAAAAAATATTTAGCAAATGCTCTTTTCATTCGGACAACAAAAGTATTCTGCCGCTATAGTTTTCACAAATTTTTAATAAGTTAAATTTCCGAAAACGTTTGAAATGGCCAGTTTTGGAATGATTGATGTGCTTTAAATCTTAAATTTTAAATGCAACCGTTAATTCTAACTCAAAAACTAATCCGTATGAAATCAATTTTACTACTGATAATTGCATTCTCATTTAGCCAAATTTCAGCAAGAACAATTACCGGAACGGTCATAGACGAAAGTGGCCTGAGTTTGCCGGGAGTCAATATCCTGGTAAAAGGAACCAATACTTCGGCTCAGACCGACATTGACGGAAAATTTTCAATCGAGGCCAGTAAAGGCGATATTCTTACCTTCTCGTTTATTGGCTTTATTACGGAAAAGATCAAAATTAAAGACCAAACAATTCTTGAAGTAGTCTTGAAAGAATCGCGGGAATCACTAGATGAGGTGATTTTGTTACAGAATGATGCAGAAAGAAGCCTTAGTGGTGTAGTTTCTGGAATTTCTTATGCCAATCCGCCAGAGAATACCGAGTCATATAAGCCCATCGAGGAAAACATTTTTAAGCGTGTGGGTAACGCACCGCTTTCCACATTTTCGATAGATGTGGACCGCGCAGGTTACAGCAATATTCGCCGGATGATCAATAATGGACAGGATATTCCGGTAGATGCGGTAAAAATTGAAGAAATGATCAATTATTTCAATTATGATTATTCACAGCCTACCGGAAATGATCCATTTTCCATCAATACCGAAGTGGCAGCCACGCCGTGGAACGACCAGACCCAGTTGGTCAAAATTGGTTTACAGGGAAAGATTATTCCGCTGGACGACGTTCCGGCATCGAACTTGGTTTTCCTGATAGATGTTAGCGGCTCCATGAACAGTCCCAATAAACTGGAATTATTGAAATCAGCCTTTAAACTGCTAACCGATAACCTTCGGGAGCAGGACAAAGTGGCGATGGTGGTCTACGCAGGAGCGGCAGGTGTGGTGCTGGAACCCACCAGTGGGAATGAAAAAGCGAAAATCAAGGAGGCTCTCCAAAAGTTGCAGGCGGGAGGTTCAACCGCGGGGGGCGAAGGAATCAAAATGGCCTATAAGATCGCTGAAGAGCATTTTATCGAAGGCGGAAATAACCGCGTGATCCTGGCAACCGATGGTGATTTTAATGTGGGCGCCAGCAGTGACCGCGCGATGGAAGATCTTATTGAAGAAAAACGTAACAGTGGTGTTTTCCTCACCTGTCTCGGCTTCGGAATGGGGAACTATAAAGATTCGAAAATGGAAACCCTGGCTGATAAAGGTAACGGAAATTATGCCTATATCGATAACATGCAGGAAGCCAAACGGGTGCTGGGAACCGAATTTGGTGGTACGATCTATACCATTGCTAAAGACGTAAAAATCCAGGTGGAATTCAACCCTGGTAAAGTCGCGGCTTACCGACTCATTGGTTATGAAAACCGACTGCTGAATGACGAAGATTTCAATGATGATCAAAAAGATGCCGGGGAACTGGGCAGCGGTCATACAGTTACTGCGCTTTACGAGATCATCCCGGTTGGCGTAAAATCCAAATTTCTGAAAGAGGTGGATGACCTGAAATATAGTAGGATGAAAAACAAGGATTTTGGAGAGGAATTACTCACGGTCAAATTTCGGTATAAGGAACCGGATGGGAATAACAGTAAGCTGATCACGAAAACGGTCAATTCCCCGGAAACCGAAAAAGAGCCAAGTGAAGATTTAAAGTTCATGTCGGCCGTGGCCTTATTCGGAATGAATCTTCGGGAATCTGAATATTCCAATAACTGCGGAAATGATGTCGTGATAGACCTCGCGGAAGCCGGTCGGGGAGCAGACGGGGATGGTTACCGGGCGGAGTTCATCCGGCTGGTGAAAACCTATGAATAAGCGCCTGCCAGAAATAAAAAAACCGATCTGTTAAGATCGGTTTTTTTATGATTTTCAGTAGTCGTTATAGCCTCCTGATCCAGATATTTCGAAATTGCACTTTCGTTCCGTGATCCTGCAGGGCGATCACATCCTCGCCGTGCGCTTCCGGGTAATTGTGTAAGCCGATATATAACGTAAGACCGTGGATAGTTGCGTCATTCTGCACGACCACACCGTTATGCAAAACAGTGATCTTTGCTTCGCTGTCCAGTCTTCCGTCTTCCTTGAAACGAGGTGCGGTATAGATCACGTCATAGGTATTCCATTTATCAGGGGAACGCATGGCGTTGACCAGCGGTGGGTGATCCTTGTAAATACTTCCAGCCTGTCCGTTGGCATAAGTTCGGTTTTCATATGAGTCCAGAATCTGCAATTCGTAGCGATCCTGAAAAAAGAGACCGCTATTTCCGCGACCCTGTCCTCGGTGCGCAGCATCATCTGGCGCACTCCATTCTAAATGGATCTGGCAATCGCCAAATTTCATCTTGGTTTGAATGCCACCAGTACCCGGACTAACCTGGAAATAGCCATCTTTGACCTCCCAGGGTGCCGCTTTTGTAGAATCTGACTGGCTTACCCACTGTTCCAGGTTTTCACCACCAAAAAGGATGATCGCGTCTGAAGGTGCATCGCCCAGTTTTTCGCCGGGAGTGACCACTTCCACCTCTGGCTCCCAAATTTCCGTCATTTCGGGTTTCATAGGCATAGGAGATTCTTCCGGTGGTGTATTGGGATATTCCTGTGCAGAAAGTTGAGCGAATGTGAGGCTCGCCAAACCGGTAAGCAGCAAATTTTTACAATGATTCATAAGAATGGTATCAAATTTTAAAGTTATTAGAAATCGATTTTGAGACTTTTACCTTCGGCCAGGCGTTTACGAAACTGCACGAGGCTGGCGATCAAATAGCCGGCTGCGGCCGCGTAAAATACATACGGTAGTCTTTCAGCTCCCTTCAGAAAAGATACATAGCCAACCAATAATAAACCTACGCCTTCGGAAAAAAGGATGAGGGGTTTAATGAATTCATTATCAAATTTGCCTTTTTTGCTAAGCATAAACACCGAAAAAAGTGCGGTACCAATAATGATATTGATGAAACCGATGACCGGATAATCCTGGAAACTGTCAATGCCATTGAGAAATATCAGGAAACCTGCAAGCGCATTTTGAACTTTTGCGAAGAATTGCTTCTTATTTTCTATCCGAGGCATTGTAAAAGATAAAAGTCTTTACAAGATAGAGAATGTTCTGAAATTATAAACTGATTCCCAGCCCAAAATTAAGATTTGAAGTGTATTCTTCCCCTCCAAGCGGCGTTTTACTATCAAAATAATAGTTGAAAATACTGAAAACCTTAAACCATTTCGCCAGCGGAATGTCCAGCCGGAACTGCTCCAGAATGCGGTAATCCTTGAGGTCTCTGTAAAGCGGCTGGTAATAAACCGTATTGGCTACTGAAAAGCGCTGCGACTTCGGAAAATAGGACAGCGTGAGATAGGTGCTGTTTCGATGATTATGGTCTATGGTCCCAGCCTCATCGCTGTGCTCGATCTCGTACATATAACTGTTACCGGCATAACCGGTGAAATTCTCCTTATCCATCCATTTTACCCGAAGGCCAATGCCGGCGAGGTTTCGCTGCTCCACGACCAAAAGTTGGTTGTATTGACCTTGTAAGAAAGCTTCCAGCCGGAGTAGCTGGTTGAATTTATAATTATACCGGCCGTGAAGAAACCAGGCATTTTGCAGGTTTTTATTCTCACTGTCGATAAGTTTATAGGTTCCTATAAGAAAATAAATACTTTTCAGGTCTTTTGATTTCAGCTGCGTAGTGAGCGCGCCGTTTATCTGGGTGACGTTTGTCCCGTTATTGTTGGCATAGTTCAGGGAGAAATCGGCATTCAGGGCAAACCTGATCGAATCGGTTTGCATGCGTTTGGATTCGATATTCACAAGCTGGGCCTGAATGATCCCCGGTAGCATGATCCCGATGATCAGTAAAAATCTGGAAAATATGGGTTGGTTCATGCCGCCAAAGTTAAAAAACAGCTTTCGCTATTCCGAAGCAGAAACGCTTTAAATTGTGTGAAAAAATCAGACTTTAGTAAGCGCCCATTTTCCTTTTCTGAAATACCAGAGAGCGATCAGGGCATGAAGGGAATGGCAAAAGGCGATGGAAATAAAAATTCCAAGAATGCCTTGGTCCATGGATTTGGCCAGCCAGTAAGCCAGCGGGATTTCGAGGAACCAGAAGACCGCCACATTGATCCAGGAAGGTGTTTTGGTGTCGCCCGCCCCGTTAAAGGCCTGGATCATGACCATTCCAATTCCGAAGAAAATATAACCCAGCGCAATAACCTTAAGGCCTAAAGCCGCAATTTCCAGAACCTCATCATTTGGGGTGAAAAAGCCGGCTACCCATTCGCCAAAAGCGAGGTACACCAGTGTAATGACAGCCAGGAAAATGGCGTTGTATTTTGCGGTGAGCCAGACCGAAATCTTAGCCCTTCTTACTTTTCTGGCTCCGAGATTCTGTCCCACCATCGTTGCCGCTGCGGAAGAAAGGCCCCAGGCAGGCATCAAACTGAACATCAGAATGCGGAAGGCGATGGTAAACCCGGCCACGGCGCTGCTCCCAAATTCAGCCACGATCCTGATCAAAAATATCCAGGCTACAGAATCGATCAGGAACTGCCCCATCCCACCAGCCGAAATGGAGACGATCTTTTTTAAGGTTTTCAGCTTGAATTTCAGGTTTTCTTTCAGGATGACCAGCCTGTGTTTCGCATTCAGTAAATGATAGAGCTGAAAGCAAACGCCGAGACTTCGACCGGTAGTGGTGGCGATCGCGGCACCTTCCAGGCCAAAACCTTCAAAAGAACCAATTCCGAAAATGAGTAAGGGGTCAAGCACGATATTGATGCCGTTTGATATCCATAGCGTCTTCATCGCGAGGTGAGGCAAACCGGCACCGCGAAAGGCGCCGTTGCAGAGGAAAAGGAGCATGATCGCGGTATTTCCGGCAAAAATGATTCGGGTATAAGAAATGCCGGTTTGAATAACTGTTTCCGAAGCACCCATTAAACGGAGGATATCTTCCGCAAACAGAAAACCCAAAATTCCCAGGATGATCGAAATTCCGCCACCAAAAACCAGTAGCTGAAAGGTCGCACTGCCGGCGCGTTTATAATCTTTTTCCCCGAAGCGTCTCGCGACCATGGCTGTTGCGGCCATACTAATGCCCGCACCAATAGAATAAATGATGATGATGACGGCTTCGGTAAGGCCTACTGTGGCCACGGCATCTTCCCCAATGCGGGCTACAAAAAAGATATCGACCACCGCAAAAAGCGATTCCATGATCATTTCAAGGATCATGGGCACTGAAAGTAAAAAGATGCTGAGCGGGATATTCATTTTTGTGAAATCCTGCTCGCCTCCATTAATAGCTTCCCCTAAAAGACTCCAAATTCGCCTGGCCGTTAGTTTTTTCTTCACAACTGGTTTTGCTTGCTCCTGACTAATTTAGACTTTTTATGGGTTGGGTAAGGGAATAATTATAGATGGGGGAGGAAAATATCTGTATTTGGGAAGTTCTCGTATCTTTAAAAGCAAATCATCTAATAATTCATCGTAAAATTGGACTTTTATGAGCTCTCTTCTTCGTTTGACCTTAGTTTTCCTGTTTTTATTTGTTTCCTGCAATTCCCCCAAATACCTGGAGCGAATGAATGAAGAGACCGACTATTATATTGTTCCAAAACCTAAAAAACTGATTCCTGCAAATGGAGCTTTTTTATTAAACCAGCCGGTTACTTTCAATTTTCCAGATGAGCTCCGGCAAGAGGCTGAATTTTTGCGAAAATATCTATATGAGGATTTTGGAGAAACACCTGATGAAAAATCTGACGGCAGTTTAGTGCTTCTCCAGGTAAATGAAAAAATGGGGGCCGAGAGCTATATTTTGGAAAGCACTCCTGAAAGTCTTTCTATCGAAGGCGGTTCACCGCAGGCAGTTTTCTATGCACTTCAGTCTTTAAGACAAATAATTCTTAAACAAAATGGAGACCGGCTTATTCCGGCTGGGAGGATTGAAGATCAGCCAAGATTTACCTACCGCGGAATGCATCTTGATGTAGGCAGGCATTTTTTTAATACTGAAGAAGTGAAGCAATATCTTGATATTCTGGCGCTTCACAAGATCAATACCTTTCACTGGCATCTTACGGAAGATCAGGGTTGGCGTATTGAGATCAAAAAGTATCCGGAACTTACCAAAACCGGAGGTTTTCGAAATGGTACTATTGTGGGGCATTTCCCCGGGACGTCAAATGATAATGAACGTTATGGCGGGTTTTATACGCAGGAAGATGTTAAAGAGATCGTAACCTATGCAGCCAAGAGGCATATTCGTATTATTCCTGAAATTGAAATGCCCGGACACAGCCAGGCAGCCATTGCCGCGTATCCTTTTTTAAGTTGTTTTCCGGAAGAGAAGACCACGGTTCCTGAAGGGATGATGTCATCGAGCAGCAAAGAACAACAGGAAAACGGGCGAATAAAGATCGTGCAGGAGAGTTGGGGAGTTTACAGTGATGTTTACTGCGCAGGGAAGGAAGAAACTTTCGAATTTCTGGAAAATGTTCTTGATGAGGTTATGGAACTATTCCCATCAGAATATATCCATATTGGTGGGGATGAATGCCCAAAAGATAACTGGAAGCGCTGCCCAGAATGTCAAAAACGCATGACCCAACTGAACCTGGAAAACGAACATGAGTTACAGAGTTATTTTATCCAGAGAATGGAAAAATATATCAATAGCAAGGGAAAAAAAATCATTGGCTGGGACGAAATCCTGGAAGGAGGATTGGCGCCAAATGCCACGGTGATGTCCTGGAGGGGAGAAGCCGGAGGGATTGAAGCAGCCGAGCAATCTCACGAGGTGATCATGTCACCCACCGGTTATTGTTATTTTGATTATTACCAGGCAGAGAATTCCGAAAAAGAGCCCCTGGCAATTGGAGGGTACTTACCTGTGGAAAAGGTTTATTCCTATCATCCGCAACCGGAGGAGCTTACCCAATCGCAACAACAGAATATACTGGGGCCTCAGGCAAATCTGTGGACCGAATATATCGATAATTTTGACAAACTTCAGTATATGTTGTTACCACGGCTCGCTGCCATTTCTGAAGTTGGCTGGACTAATCGGGATGACCGAAAATGGCTGGATTTTCAGAAACGCCTTTCCGCTTTGCGAAAAGTATATGATCGTCAAAACTACCGCTATGCCACTCATGTATTTGAACAGCCTGAAGCCCACTAAACCTTAGTGGAGTTCATATATTCTGAAGGAGTCATATGAAATTGCTTCTGAAAATTCCTACCAAAGCTTGTTTGAGACTTATAGCCCACTTTTTCGGCTACCTCGTAGATTTTGAATTCTCCGGAATGAAGCAGTTCTGCAGCCTTTTTCAGCCGGGCGAGGTTGATGAGTTCGTTGGGTGAAAGATTGGAAAGTTCGCTAATTTTACGGTAAAGGCTGGAACGGCTCATGTTCATAATATCTGCGAGCGTTTCCACACTTAAACTCGTATCATTTAAATGCTGAAAGATTACCTTATCGAGTTTCGTAAGAAAATCAGCATCAGTTCTGGAATTGGCAATGCTTTTAATATGAGAGAGCGGCGTGCTGGAAAAGAATTCCATCACATTGCGCCTGTTCTGGATGAGGGAATGGATTTGGGCCTTTAGATATTCTACCGAAAATGGTTTGGTTACATAGCTGTCTGCACCGCTTTCCAGTCCTTCGATTTTGGAATTCATACCGCTTTTGGCTGTTAATAAAACCACCGGGATATGACTGGTAGCCAGGTCGCTTTTGATCATTTTACATAAACTGTAGCCATCGGTTCCAGGCATTGAAACATCGCTCAGCACTAGTTGAATGCTTTCTTCTGAAAGGATTTCCAGTGCTTTTTGTGCGTCTTCAGCTTGAAAGACCCGGTAAGACTCCTGTAGTTCACGCTGGAGGAAATTAAGCAGATCCTGATTGTCTTCGACCAGAAGAACGTTCGATTTTTCAGTCGACTGAAAGGCAGAGGGCGACGGAGCAACCCGATATTCTTTGTCGATCCCGGCTGGTTCATAGAGATCAAATTCTTCATGCTGATGCAAGGGAAGTTCGAGTATAAACCGGTTTGTTTCCGTATGTTCGTTTTCCAGTTTAAGCTTTCCATTATGTAAGGAAGTGAGAGAATGTGCCAGGGAAAGGCCTATCCCGCTACCGGAAAAACCGTTATTTTCAGAAACACGGAAGAAGGGTTCAAAGATCTTTGTCGCACAGGTTTCTGGAATTTTAGGGCCATCATTTTCGATACTCATGGTCAAACATTGCTCATTTTGTTCCAGTTTTACCCGCACCATTTTTTCCGAATACTTAACCGCGTTGTTAAAAAGGTTACTAAGAATTTTACGAACGCCTTCTTCATCTACATATGCAATTACAGGCGTTGCTGGTAATTGCAGTTGGAAGGAAAGCTTTTTTTCATCGATTACCGGTTTAAATCGCTCCACCGTGTCCTGTAAGAGCCTGGAAATATTGGTTTGGACGAAGGAAAGTTTCAGATTTTGGGATTCGGTTTTGCGAAAATCCAGCAATTCATTGACCAGGTTCAGAAGCCGGGAAGTATTCTTGTCCATAATGGCCAAATTTTCCCGAAAATCTTTTTTTTGTCCCTCGGTACTTCGCATCAATTTTTCCAGTGGAGCTTTAATGAGCGACAAAGGCGTCCTGATCTCGTGTGCGACATTGGTAAAGAACTGGATCTTGGCCTGGTAAATCTCTTTTTCTTTTTGGTTTTGAAAAATCGCAAATTTTTGCTGGTTCTTTTCCTGAGTGTATTGGTGGTAATACCTGATTAAGAAATAAATAGCGGTAAAAACGAGCAGAGTGTAAACAAAATAAGCCCATTTACTCAGCCAGATTGGTGGTAATACTTCAATTCCCAGCTTAGCAGTATCGGGACTTAAAGACCCATAACCATTTTTAGACCTGATCTGTAATTCGTAGGTGCCCGCTGGCAATTCTGTAAAAAATATGCGGTGTTCCTTTCCCAGATAGACCCAATCGTCATGTAATCCTTTCATTTTGTACCAGTATTCAGTCATTTCAGAAGAGGAATAGCTCAGATTTGTAAACTCCAGACTAAAGGATGACTGGCGGTGATTTAGAACGATCTCTTTTTGGAAATTGATCGATTTGTCCAGTGGCGAACCTAGTGAATTAACAGGGACTTTTTTGTTGTTGATCTGGATATCAGTGAACAATACGGGCGAAGACGCGTTATTTTCGGTAAAATTCTGAGGATTGAAGCTAATCATCCCGTCTACACTTCCAAAATACATTTGCCCTTCCGGAGTTTGAAAAGCAGAGCTATAATTGAACTGGTCACTGATCAAGCCATTCACGGTTGTGTAGGTCTTCATTTCTTCTTTATTGACATCGAATTTTACCAGGCCGTTTGAAGTACTGATCCATAAGATGCCATTTTGATCCTCCAGAATGGAATAGGTGACATTGGACGGGAGGCCGTCGTGAGTAGTCAATTTCCTGAAATTTCCCGTTTTTGGATCATAGAGATTCAAGCCATTTTCAGTAGTTACCCAAAGCCTTTCAGTAGAATCAGAAAATATCCCATTTATGACATTGCTACTAATACTGTATGAGTCGTCGTTTTTATGGGTAAACGCACGAACCTGTTTATTTTTAGGATTATAGCGATAGAGACCGTCCCAGTACGTGCCCAGCCAGATGATCCCTTTTTGATCTTCAGCAATATAGGCATAATGGTGATTTTCGGGAAGACCGGGAACCGGAACAAAATCATCGTGTAACGGATCATAACTATAAATACCGGAGGAGGTTAAAAGGTAAATTGTACCTTCCGAAGACTTAAAAATATCAATGATAAAATCGCTGTTGAGAGAACGCGTATTAGAACTTTCATAGTGTCTCAACCTTCTACCAGTCTGGATATCCAAAATGTCCAAACCGTGCTCGA
Source organism: Christiangramia flava JLT2011 (assembly GCF_001951155.1). Classification (NCBI taxonomy): domain Bacteria; kingdom Pseudomonadati; phylum Bacteroidota; class Flavobacteriia; order Flavobacteriales; family Flavobacteriaceae; genus Christiangramia; species Christiangramia flava. The sequence goes on along the minus strand of NZ_CP016359.1, from coordinate 381,723 downwards.
AAGTACCTACCCATAATTCATCATCTAATGTGAGAATTCCGTGAATGTTATAGTGCGACAGGTTTTTCTGCGGAATATTCCAGAATTCTCCAGTTACAGGGTCGAAACGATTAAGCCCTGCATCCTCCGTTCCAATCCATATTTTACCATATTGGTCTTGATGGATCTCCCGAACTGCGTTTCCGCTTATTGAATTTTCCCCAACCTTCGGAAAATATTTGTTAAAAGGGGTATAGGGTTTGGGATAGTAGTTAATCCCGCCGAAGTAGGTTCCCATCCATACACCTCCTTCGGTATCAGTAGTAAGGGTATAAATTGCGTTATCTGAAAGAGAATAGGGGTTGTTATAGCTCTTTTTTAAATTGGTAAATTGCTCAGTGTTCAGATTATAAATGTAAACGCCAGATTCTGTAGCCAACCAGAGTTCGTGTGCGCTGGCTAATGTAAAATCTCTAACGTATAAGGGGTTTTGATCTTCGGGAAAAATCGCTTCAGCAGTCTTTTTAATGGTGTCATACCAGAAAGCCCCGTGATATTTCGTACCGATCAAGATCAAATCTTTTTGAGCCTTCATGACTTTGGTGATGATGAAAGGCAGGTCGTTATGGATGTGTAAGTCAACTTCTTCTGGTTGGAAATCATTGGTATCTTCCTGAAAGCTGAAAAATTGATCCTGAGTAGTCATCCATATTTTACCGGAAGAGTCCTTGAATAACCACCAGGCATATGATCTATTAAAACTGTCAGTTTTTCCAGATTGAATATTCATGCGGTAGACGTTTCCCGCAGCAATAAACCAAAGATTTCCCTGATCATCATTTTCAATATCCAGAATGGGTTCATTGGCAGATAAAGGAATAAGCTGAAATTCTTCCAGTTCTTCCTGGTATTTGTAGAGTCCATTATCGGTCCCTACCCAAATATTATTCTGAAATTCATGCAGTGTTCGAACAAAATTACTGCCCAGGCTATTTGCCTTTCCGGTTTCTTGACGAAAGACTTTAAAATTATAACCATCGAAACGATCCAAACCATCTTTGGTTCCAAACCACAAAAATCCCCGTTGATCCTGTAAGGAAGAGGTAATGGTATTATGGGATAATCCATCTTCTACCTGATAATTTTTAAAATAATATTCCTGGGCGGCTAAATGTAAACTTAGCAGCAATAGGATGGTCATAGAAAAAAGTCGCTTCCTCATAAAAGTAGGATACCATTAAAGTACAAGTTAGAGGTATTCATTTTGTTTCACAGTTCAACAAATCGTCTCAATATCACGTCAACATTAACTTTTTCTTAAAAATTGATTCAAAAAATCTAAAGATTGGAACAATTGGAAGAAAAAATGGTAGAGTCATCCATTACCTTCAAACCACAATCAAATCCCTAAAATTTTAATTGAATTATTAAACTATTAACAATCGAGATAGTTCAAATTTATCGAATTAATAACTATATCGATTTAGTAAAAATCGGAAAAAATGAGGATATAAAAAAGCTGAAGCAACCCTAGTTGTTAAAAATTAACTAATCAAAAACTTAAATTTTATTAAATGAAAATCAATGGAAACATTATTACTCAGATTTAAAAGACCAATTTCAGGAAGTATCCTGATTTGTTGTCTCTTGTTGAATCTTGTGGCGCAGGCACAAGATAAACAGGAGATCAGCGGTACGGTTACCTCCCAGGGCGAAGATCCTGAACCGCTACCATTTATCAATGTAATGGTAAAAGGAACTACTCGCGGTACCACAACTGATTTCGATGGAAATTATAGTATTGAAGCCGCTCCCGATGCTACGATTGTGTTTAGCTACCTAGGTTATAAAACTTTAGAAGTCCCGGTGAATTCGCAAACTGAAATTTCTGTTCAACTGGAAGAAGACGTCGCCGCACTGGATGAAGTGGTGGTGACCGGATACGGTTCACAGGAAAAGAAATCGATCACAGGAGCCATTTCCACCGTTACCAGCAATGACCTGGAGCGTGTGCATGGAGGGTCTACAGTAAGTTCGGGGCTCGCGGGAAAGATTCCTGGCGTAAGCTTCAGAATGGCCGACGGTAGACCAGGTGCCAGTGCAGCCATACAAGTTCGTAATATGGGAACACCACTTTACGTGATCGATGGTATTCAGCAGGATGAAGGTCAGTTCAACAACCTTGCACCAAATGACATCGAAAGTATTACGGTTTTAAAGGATGCCTCAGCAGCGATCTACGGGGTGCGTGCTGCGAACGGGGTGGTGGTAGTCACTACGAAGAAAGGAAAGAAAAACTCCAAAAGCACCGTAAATATAGATTCTTACGTAGGATGGCAAAACTGGTCGCGTTTTCCAGACCCTGTGAACGATTCTTATACTTACCAGCAATTGGTAGCGGAATCACAGGTCAACGAGTTTGGAAGCACCAATATCACGCCGGAAGAGTTGGAGAAATACCGAGTTGGTGAGGAAATGGGTTACCAGTCTTTTAACTGGAAAGATTTCATTATCAAGAAAAATGCACCCTTGGTTAATTTAAATGTGAATGCATCAGGAGGTTCTGAAAATATCAATTATTACCTCTCTGCCACTAATCTGAAGCAAGAATCAGTTCTTGGAGATGAATTCCGCTTTGAAAGAAGTAATATTCAGAGTAATGTGAATGCCAACATTACTGATAGGCTGAAGGTGGGTGTACAAATCAACGGAAGGATCGAAGAGCGTCTTAATCCAGGTATTCCAGGAGCTGATGATTACTGGCTGCCTCGTTTTGCGATTCTCCGTAATCGTCCTTACGAACGACCTTATGCCAATGACAATCCTGAATATCTCAATGACATTGGTCACAATGAAACTAACTGGGGATTGCACAATTTTGAAATTGGCGGTTATAAAAGGGATACCTGGAGGGTTTTACAGACGAACTTTACAGCTCAATATGATCTGCCTTTTGTAGAAGGCCTTAACCTTAAAGGCATGTATTCTTACTACATCGCAGATCACCTGATGAATGGGCATGAGTACACGTATGAGGCTTATACCTATGATTCTCAAACCGATACATATAATGCCACTGGAGGGAGTACAAATCCCTGGAGGGAAAGAGAACAAAACAAGGTGTTGAGAAACATCTACCAGGGACAGCTTCAGTATAAAAGAGATTTTGGTGACCATGGCCTGGATGCCATGTTCATCGTGGAAAGACAGGAAGCTAGATTCTTAAGAAACTGGGTGCATTCCGTACCAAAAACAAACGTGCTTCCGCTGATCTATTTTTCAGATGTGGATACATATGATGATAGTGAAAGTGAGGAAGCCCGAATAGGCTATATCGCGCAGGTGTCTTATAATTATAAAGATAAGTACTACCTCAGTTTCTCCGGAAGGCGTGATGCATCCTGGAAATTTGCGCCAGACCAGCGAGTAGGATACTTCCCATCGGTTTCCGGTGGATGGAGAATTACAGAAGAGCAGTTCATGAAAGACTGGCTCGGTGATTCAACTATTCTCGATAACCTGAAGATTCGCGGTTCCTACGGGGTGCTGGGAGATGATAATATCGGGATTGGCGCTTTTGATTACCTCACCGGTTATAACTACAATACCGGGATAGCTATTTTAGACGGTCAACCAGTGATCGCTAGTCGTGATAAAGGCCAGCCAATTACCAATATCACCTGGTTCAAGAGTAAGATTACAGATATTGGTTTAGATGCTTATTTATTCGACGGTAAACTTTCAGCAACTTTCGATTACTTCTATAGGCTGAGAACCGGCCTGCGCGGAAGAAAATATGACATTCTTCTTCCAAGCGAACTAGGCTACGGACTCCCGGATGAAAATGTGAATTCTGACGCTCAATTCGGTATCGAAGGCGCTTTGAGCTATAATAACACTTTTGGAGATGTTACTTTCAATGTTTCCGGGAATGCCTCCCTCACTCGTAGCAAGTTTATCTCCTCTTATAAACCTCGCTTTAATAATTCGTGGGACCGCTATCGCTGGTCTGGAGAAGATCGCTACAATACGATATTCTGGGGATATACCGCTCTTGGCCAATTTCAGTCTCAGGAGGAGATCGATAATTATCCGGTGGATATAGATGGTCGTGGAAATGAAACTCTGCTACCGGGAGATATTATCTATAAAGATGTAAATGGAGATGGGCGTATTGATGGATATGATGAAAGACCAATTGGCTATAATAATTATAACCCACTGGTAAATTTTGGGCTTAGTTTTTATGTGGCCTATAAGAATTTTGATGTCTCTGCAGATTTTTCAGGAGCTTCAGGATATTCCTGGAACCAGGAATGGGAAACCAGAATTCCATTTCAAAATGGAGGGGCGCTGAACGAAATTTTCCTGGACCGCTGGCACCGGGCTGATGTCTTTGATCCGAACAGCGAATGGATCCCGGGGAAATACCCGGCCCTGAGGTACAATAACCGCGGGCACAGTAACTATAATAAAAATTCCACATTCTGGCTGCACAATGTGACATACCTGCGCGCTAGAACACTGGAATTGGGATATTCAATAGGAGACTCTATCCTGGAAAAACTGAAGATTCAGAAAGCCCGTTTTTACGTGAACGCCTATAACCTTTTCTCGATTGATAATCTGCAGCAGTATGGTATTGATCCGGAAGTGAATGATACGAACGGGCTCCAATACCCGCAGAACAAATTCGTAAATGTGGGAATCAATCTTTCCATTTAAAAACTGATGAAAATGAAAAAACATATATCGATTTTAATGGTGATGGCGGTGCTGGCTGGTAGCTGTACTTCAGACAGTGAGTTTTTAGACCGGGAGCCCACCAACATTCTAACACAGGACCAGATCTTCAGTGATTCTGAGTTACCGCTGTCTATCCTGGCCGATTTTTATAACAGGTACTATGACTTCGGAAGAATCGAAGACTGGCCGAGTGTAGCTGATTTCAATGTGGCATTCTGGTCAGAAGCCGGAAGATACGGGCATTTTCAGAATTCTGATCGCGGATATGGAGACTGGGGTAACTGGGATTATGGCTACATCCGTGAGATTAACCTGTTCATGGAACGCCTGCAAGCTTCCGAAGAACTTGCTGAAAGTGATAAAACCAGGTTTTTGGCCGAAGCACGATTCCTTCGAGCTTCCTATTACTTTACATTGGTAAAAAGAATGGGAGGAGTACCACTTATTCTTGAAAGTGAAGAGTACGATTTTAGCGGCGACCCGAGTTATCTTCAGCATCCGCGAGAAACAGAAGCGGCGATCTATGATTTTGTAATCAACGAAGCGGAAGCGGTAAAAGATATTCTGCCGGCCAGCGCCGATGTGAAATCGCGTGCCTCCAAAGGAGCAGCACTGGCCATGGAAGCTCGAGCGGCTTTATATGCCGGTTCTATTGCGCGATATGGCCAGAACACGCCATCGGTTTCGCTTCCGGGTGGAGAAGTTGGGATTCCAGCTTCGCGGGCAGAGGCTTATTACCAAACAGCACTTGACGCAGCTCAGGCAATTATTGACGGGCAGGCGGGTAATTATTCATTGTACATGAAGAAACCTGATCTTTCAGAAAATTTCGCCAGCCTGTTTTATGATAAATCGAATAATCCTGAAGCGATATTTGTGGAAGATTACATGCTTCAGAGCGGGAAGGTTCACGGTTTCACCATTTCCAACCAGCCTCGTTACGGCGCGGAAGAAGAGGAAGGCGGGAGGATCAACCCTTCTTTGAACCTTGTGGAGGCTTTTGAAACTCTGGAAGGGGAATGCGAACCATTACCGGTTAAAGACAATTCCGGAAATTACCTGAAATATGAAAATCCTGAAGATATTTTCGAAGGAAGAGATGCCCGACTTAAAGGTACAGTGATCGTTCCCGGTTCAAATTTTAAGGGAAGACAGGTTGATATCTGGGCAGGCGTTTTACTGCCTGACGGAACGATCATTTCTGGTGATTCGAGAGGGCAACAAAAAGAATTCCCAGGATCGAACGGCCAGGAACAGGTCGTTGGATTTGATGGGCCTATTGATGGTCTGGAATTTACCGCTCAAACCGGTTTTTATATCCGGAAATATCAGGACCCAAAAGCAGGTTCTGGTCAGCGAGGCGTACAGAGCGATGTATGGTTCATCCGTTACCGTTATGCAGAGGTTCTGATGAATGCCGCGGAAGCAGCTTTTGAGTTGGGCCAACCGGAGCTTTCAGCAAAATACATGAACGAAGTTCGGTCCAGAGCGGGAATCACAACCGAATTAACGGCTGATGATATTTCATTCGAAAGAATAGCACATGAACGTTTCGTGGAATTTGCTTTTGAAGGTTTGTATTTCTTCGACCTGAAAAGATGGAGGATCGCTCATATCGTGATGGACGGTGTGCCGATGACCGAAGAGGAAGTTACTTCAGATGTTTGTGACGTGACAGACCGCCTGACACAGCCATGGGGATTATGGCCTTACAAGATCAGTGACCCGGGAAGTTCGGATGATGGACAGTGGACCTATAGGGTGATGAAACCTAGCAGGGTGACCGGTGCCGATCGTTTCAGATTAGGAAATTACTATTCAGAAATTGGTCAGGATATCATCAATAATAACCCATTGATCGTGAGAAATCCTAACCAGTAAGACTCTAAATTTGAAGATTATGAATACTAAATATTATATACTTTTTCTCGGCCTGATGCTCTCTTTAGTATCATGCGAGATAGACAATTACGACGAACCTCAGGCCAGCTTTACGGGTGCCCTTACCTACCAGGGAGATACTATAAGGGTAGCTCAGAATGATGTGCGCTTCCAGTTGTGGCAATCCGGCTTCGGAAAAGAAGGTCCCTTAGACGTGCATGTTTCCCAGGATGGATCTTTCAGCTCCTTGCTTTTTAATGGTGATTACCGCCTAAAATTTATTGAAGGTCAGGGACCCTTTAAGGCACTTTCGCAGGGAACAAGCCAGGGTGATACTATTTACCTAAACCTATCAGGGGATACCAATATGGAACTGGAAGTGATGCCCTATTACATGATCAGAAATCCAGAAATGAATCTTGCAGGCGCTTCGGTAAACGCCAGCATCGACCTACAACAGGTAATAACCGGGGAAGATGCCCGGGATATTGAACACGTCACACTTTACCTGAATACGACTCGATTCGTTTCAGCAAATGGAGATATGCATGTTGCCAGGGCTGATGCTGACCTAGGGGATATGAGTAACTTGAATATGAAGGTTGATATCCCTGGTGATGTGGTCCAGGATTACATTTTTGCCCGTGTAGGAGTCAAGATCAGCGGAGTAGAAGATATGATCTATTCCCCGCTTCAAAAATTAAATTTCTAATCACCTGTTGATTTAGTTAGCCTTGTTATCAATCCCGGTCATTTTTCAGAATAAAGAAAATGACCGGGAGAGATAACTTTAAATCAATAGAATCGCCTAAAACGATTTAGTTATTTGGCGGAAATAATTATATTGCAATGAAAATTATGCGAATTATTACCCTTATCACGCTCGTTAGCCTATGTTTTTACTCCTGTAAAAATGCTGAAGGGAGCACAGATAAAAAAGATCTGGCAGAAGCTGAAGCGACAGATTCTACTAATATTGCTGAAGTTTGGACCAAGCAGCAGGCCAATGACTGGTATGACAAGCAGCCATGGCTGGTAGGAGCTAATTTTAATCCGAGTACCGCGATCAATCAGCTTGAAATGTGGCAGGAAAAGACCTTTGATACTGCTACTATTGATAAAGAACTTGGCTGGGCAGAAGAGATCGGGATGAATACCATGAGGGTTTACCTTCACGATCTTTTACATAAGGAAGATGCTGAAGGATTGTATGACCGAATGGACCAGTATCTTGCCATTGCCGATAATCATGGTATTAAAACACTATTTGTATTATTCGATTCCTGCTGGGATCCGTTCCCTAAAACAGGGAAACAAAGAGAGCCGCAGCCTCATGTTCATAATTCTGGTTGGGTCCAAAGCCCGGGGCAGGAAGCATTACAGGATTCTACACAGTACGGCAGATTAAAAGAATACGTGATCGGTACTGTGGGAAAATTTAAAAATGATGACCGAATTCTGGGCTGGGATGTTTGGAATGAACCAGATAATATGACAGGTCCTTCTTATGAAGATGTTGAAATTCCGAATAAAAAGGAATTGGTTTATAATCTTCTGGACCAGGCATTCGATTGGGCTAGATCAGCAAATCCAAGCCAGCCTTTAACTTCTGGCCTTTGGACGGGAGATTGGAGTGATCACGAAAAAATGGAGAAAATGCACAAGATGCAGATTGCAAAATCTGATGTTATTTCTTTCCATAATTATAATACTCCTCAAGATTTTGAGAAAAAGATCAATCAGTTAAAGCGCTATGGTAAACCAATGCTTTGTACCGAATATATGGCGCGTCCCAATGGAAGTACTTTCCAGGGATTCTTACCGGTTGCCAGAAAATATAACATAGCCATGTATAACTGGGGTCTTGTAGACGGAAAAAGTCAAACCAAATACCCATGGGATACTTGGACTAAAAAATACACTTCTGAACCAGATGTCTGGTTCCACGAGGTCTTTCAGAAAGATGGTAAGCCTTATAAGAAAGAGGAAACCGATCTGATCACACAGATGACCGCTGAAGCGAATGCAAAATAAAAATCCGAAAAAGAATTATTAAACAGAACTGAAACTACTACAATGAATTCTATAATTAAAAATATAACGATCCTGTGCTTAGTCCTGCTAAGCCAGGTTACCATGCAAGCCCAGTGGAAGCCGGCGGGTGACAAGATCAAAAGTAAATGGGCAGATGAGGTAAACCCCGATAAGCCTTTAAATGAATATCCAAGACCGATCATGGAAAGACCGGACTGGAAAAACCTTAACGGACTCTGGGAATACAGTATCCAGCAAAAAGGCAAAGCGAAACCACAGAATTTTGACGGAGATATTTTGGTGCCATTTGCAGTGGAATCAAGTCTTTCCGGGGTTATGAAAACTGTCGGTGCTGAAAATGAATTATGGTATAACACCACTTTTACGGTTCCTGGAGACTGGAATGGTAAAAAGATCAAATTAAATTTTGACGCCGTAGACTGGCAGGCAGATGTCTGGATCAACGACATCAAATTAGGTTCGCATTCCGGAGGTTACGAGCCGTTTTCTTTTGATATCACGCCATTTTTGAATAAGGATGGGGAACAAAAATTAACTGTAAAGGTTTGGGATCCCAGTGATGAAGGGCCGCAGCCTAGAGGTAAGCAGGTTAAGAATCCTGAAGGGATCTGGTATACTCCGGTAACCGGAATCTGGCAAACAGTCTGGCTGGAACCTGTTGCTGAAAAAAGCCTTCAGAATTTAAGATTTACTCCAGATATCGATAATAATACCGTAAAGGTTTCTGCCGAAGGAAGCAATTCAGCTTACGGAGATATGATCGAAGTGGTTGTTTACGATGGTAATAAAGAGATCAGCACTACCAAATCATCTTTAGACCAGGAATTCAGCATTCATGTAAATGATCCAAAATTATGGTCGCCAGATTCCCCATTTTTATACCGAACTGAGGTGAAGCTTATCAGCAATGGAGAGGTTCAGGATGAGGTGAAGAGTTATTTCGCAATGCGTAAGATCTCCAGTAAAAGAGATGAAAATGGCATTATCAGAATGCAGCTGAATAACGAAGATATTTTCCAGTATGGTCCGTTAGATCAGGGATGGTGGCCTGATGGTCTATACACCGCGCCAACAGATGAAGCATTAAAATATGACATTGTAAGAACGAAAGAATTAGGCTTTAACATGATCAGAAAACATGTGAAGGTTGAGCCTGCAAGATGGTACACGCATTGTGACGAATTGGGAATTCTTGTTTGGCAGGATATGCCGAATGGAGGCCGCGGTCCGGGATGGCAGTCAAGAAGTTTCTTCAAAGGCAGCGAAGATCAGAGAAGCGAGCGTTCAGAAAATATTTATAAGAAAGAATGGAAAGGTATCATGGATCACCTGTATTCCTACCCGAGTATCGTGGTTTGGGTTCCTTTCAATGAAGCATGGGGACAGTTCAATACGGTTGAAATTACCGAGTGGACTAAAAATTACGATCCTTCAAGATTAGTGAATTCGGCCAGTGGTGGAAATCACTTTCATACCGGCGATATCCTGGATCTTCACAATTATCCAGATCCTAACCTTTATTTGTACGATGCGGAAAGGGTTACTGTTCTGGGTGAATATGGAGGAATTGGCCTTCCGCTGAAAAAGCATTTATGGAAAACCGATAACAACTGGGGATATGTTCAGTTTAAAAATTCTGATGAGGTAACCGATGAGTACGTAAAGTTCGCCATGAAATTAAAGAACCTCGTGAAATCTGGATTTTCCGCAGCTGTCTACACACAAACCACAGATGTAGAAGGTGAGGTAAACGGATTGATGACTTACGACCGTAAAGTTGATAAAGTTGATGTGGCAAGAGTTCGTAAAGCGAACCAGGAAGTTATTAAAACATTGGACTAAGTTGAAAGATGAGTAAAGGAATTGTAACGAAAATTGTTTTGTTAGGGGCACTCGCTGTTGTATCCTGTAAGGATGGCAACAGCGATGTTGCTGTTAATGAGAATACACCGAAAGTTTCAGAAAAAACCACTTTTACGAATCCGCTGAAATCTTCAGGAGCCGATCCGTACAGCTGGTATAAAGACGGCTATTATTATTACACCAATACGTTAGGCAACAAGCTGGCGATCTGGAAAACAAAAGACCTTTCAGAAATTGGTAATGCCGAAATGAAAGTGATCTGGACACCGCCAGAAAATACCATGTATTCCCGAAATATCTGGGCACCTCAGGTTCAGTTCCTGGAGGGGAAGTGGTATATGTATTTCGCGGCTGATGATGGCGACAATCAGAATCACCGTATGTATGTACTCGAAAATTCTTCGGAAGATCCTATGACCGGAGAATGGGAATTCAAGGGAAAAGTCGCTGCACCATCAGACAAATGGGCGATTGATGCCGATATCTATGAATTTCAGGATCAGCTTTACATGATCTGGTCGGGTTGGGAAGGTGATGAGAATGGTCGCCAGGATATTTTCATCGCGAAGATGTCAAACCCCTATACGATCGAAGGAAAAAGAATCAAAATTTCTTCTCCGACTTTTGATTGGGAACGAAATTATGGAAATGGCCCGGAAGTTTTGGTAAATGAAGGTCCGCAGTTTTTGGAACATGGAGACAACTTGTTCATTGTATTTTCGGCCAGCGGTTGCTGGACCGATAATTACAGTTTGGGATTGCTTAAGTTAACTGGCGATGATCTTCTGGATGCCGAAAACTGGGAAAAAGATCCTGAACCTTATTTTTCACAATCTCCTGAAAATGGCGTCTATGGCCCTGGTCATAACTCGTTTTTTAAATCACCAGATGGAACAGAAGACTGGATCTTGTACCACGCCAATCCGAATTCGGGAGACGGTTGTGGTGGAAATCGCTCTCCAAGAATGCAAAAAATAACATGGAATGCAGATGGTACTCCAGATTTTGGAACTCCGGTAGCCCCGGGAACCGAACTGGAATTGCCTTCCGGCACCAGCGAAATAAAAAATACTGAAAATGAAAATTAAATACCTGTCGGCATTAGCGCTAGCGACCATGATTTCCTTTACTTCCTGTAAAGATGACAAGAAGGAGGATACAGCCGAATCTACCAAAGTAGACTCTACCGCCGTTTCAGAAATGGAACTGCAGGCAAAAGATTTTGATACGCTTATCGACGATAAAAAAGTGAGTTTGTACTGGCTGAAAAATGACAGTATTAAAGCAGCTTTTACCAATTATGGAGGCCGTCTCGTTGGTCTTTGGGTTCCGGATAAAAACGGAAAAATGACAGATGTTGTTGTAGGGATGAACAGTGCAGAAGGTTTCGCCAATGCCACTGAACCCTATTTTGGAGCTACCATAGGTCGTGTGGGAAATCGTATCGCAAAAGGTAAATTCAAATTGAATGGGGAAGAATATACAATTCCGCAGAACAATAACGGGAATACTTTACACGGCGGAAAAAAAGGTTTCCAGTATGTGGTTTGGGATGGTGAAAAGCGAAATGACAGCACCCTGGTGCTTCATTATAAATCGCCAGATATGGAAGAGGGCTTTCCGGGAAACCTCGATGTCACGGTTACTTACTCATTGACCTCAGATCGCTCCGTGATGATGGAATATGAAGCAACGACAGATAAAGCCACTCCGGTAAATCTGACCAATCACGCCTTTTTCAATTTAAATGGTGAGGGAAGCGGAAGCATTCTTCAGCATGAAGTGCAGATTGAGGCTGATAAATTCACGCCGGTTGATGGTGGTTTGATCCCTTCCGGAGAATTAAAGGAAGTGGCAGGTACTCCTTTCGATTTTACACAACCGCACACCATTGGTGAGCGAATTGAAACGGATAATGAACAACTTAAAAATGGAGGAGGTTACGATCACAATTTCGTGCTTACCGAAGCTCAGACCGGTGATCTGAATAAAGCTGCGACCGTTACAGGCGATCAATCTGGAATCGTGATGGATATTTTCACGCAGGAACCGGGACTTCAGTTCTATAGCGGAAATTTCATGCAGTCGAAGAATACGTTCAAATCTGGTGCTAAAGATGAATATCGTACGGCTTTTGCCATGGAAACACAACACTTTCCAGACGCACCGAATCAACCTGAATTTCCGCAGATCACACTGGAGCCAGGTGACACCTATCACACCGTTTCAGAATATAAATTTTCAACCACGAATCAATAAAAACACCCATGATAAAGAAATTAGTTTTCATAACCGCGATCATATTTTCGGGAATACTCACGGCCCAGCAAAGGCAGGCGCCGGCTTATCCCTTAGTTACTCACGACCCGAACTTCAGTATCTGGTCTTTTGGTGATAAGATCAATGAGCAGTCTACCGTTCACTGGACGGGTACCGATCAGAGCCTCGTGGGGTTGATAAAGGTCGACGGAAAAGTTTATCGTTTCCTGGGGAATGAACCTAAAAATTATGTAGATGTACTTTCCGCAGCAGATGCCGGAGAGTATACGGTAATGGCTACGGAAGATGAACCAAAATCAGGCTGGCAGAAGGCCGATTTTGATGATTCTAACTGGAAAAGTACCAAAGCGCCATTTGGAGATGAGCATGATTATGTAACGAAATGGGAAAGCGAAGATCTTTGGGTTCGCCGAAAGTTCGACCTGAAAAACAGCAATTTTGATGACGTGTTTTTAAAGCTTCATCATGATGATAATATTGTGGTTTATCTAAACGGGGAGAAAATCCTGGAAAAGACTGGCTGGAATGACCAGTACGATTATTTCCCAATTTCTGAGGAAGTAAAATCGAAACTTAAGAAGAAGGATAATATCCTGGCTATCCATATTAAAAATACAGCCGGCGGAAGATTTCTGGATGCCGGAATTGTTGAAGTAAAAAAGCCTAAAACTCAGGTAGAACTTGCCGAGCAGACTGGCCTGGATTTCACCGCGACTCAGACAAAATATATGCTTACTGCCGGTGGCGTAGATGTAAATTTGACGTTTACATCCCCGCTTTTAATGGATGACCTGGATCTACTGGCCAGACCGGTTTCCTATATTTCTGTAAAGACAAAACCAAATGATGGCCAGATCCATGATGTTCAGGTTTATTTTGGAGCTTCTTCCCTGATCGCTTCTAATGAAAGAAGCCAGTTAATGGAAACAGAATCTGGCTCGACTTCAGCATTGAATTTTTTGAAAGCGGGAACCAAAGAACAGCCAATTCTGGAAAAGAAAGGTGATAACCTGAGAATTGACTGGGGTTACATGTATGTGGCTGTGGCGAAAGATGCCAACGCAAAACAAAATATCACCAAAGGAACTGATGCTTCCAAAGAATTCATGAGCAATTCCATGAGCGCTTCCGTAAGAGATGGAAAGAGCCTGATGCTGAATACCATTTTCCCAGCTGAAAAACTTTCCGAAGAAAAGGAACATTTGATCATGCTGGGTTACGACGATATTTATTCTATCAATTATTTCGGAAACCAATTAAGACCCTGGTGGAATTTAGATGGGACCAATTCGATCCAGAACGAACTGGAAAAAGCCTATGCTGAATATGATGAAGTAATTGAAAAATGTGAAGACTTCAATGAGGAACTGCATGAAGACGGCGTGGAAGCAGGCGGAGAGGAATATGCCAAGATACTTGAAATTGCCTATAGACAAAGTATTGCTGCACATAAACTGACCAAAAGTCCTGATGGTGAGATCTTGTTCATGTCCAAGGAAAACTTCAGTAACGGGTCGATCAATACGGTAGATATTACCTATCCATCGGCACCGATGTATTTGTTATACAATCCAGATCTTTTAAAGGGAATGATGAACGGGATTTTCTATTATTCTGAAAGCGGAAAATGGAAAAAGCCTTTCCCGGCACATGACCTTGGAACTTATCCAATCGCAACCGGGCAAACTTATGGTGAAGATATGCCGGTAGAAGAATCGGGTAATATGGTGGTATTGGCAGCAGCAATCACTAAAGCTGAAGGGAATGCCGATTATGCCAAAAAGCACTGGGAATCGTTAACCGTATGGGCTAATTACTTAACTGAAGCCGGACTGGATCCTGCGAATCAGTTATCTACCGATGATTTTTCCGGTCACCTGGCAAGAAATGCAAACCTCGCTGCTAAAGCAATTGTAGGTGTAGGTGGTTACGGTTATGTTGCCAAGCAGCTTGGAAAAGACGATGTGGCTGAAGAATACACGCAGAAAGCTAAAGAAATGGCGAAAGAATGGATGGAACTGGCAGATGCCGGTGATCACTATGCGTTGACTTATAATGATAAAAATACCTGGAGCCAGAAATACAACTTGGTTTGGGATAAAGTTTTAGACCTGGAAATCTTCCCTCAGGAAGTTTTTGATACAGAGTTGAAATTCTACGACACCAAGCAAAACCAGTACGGTCTGCCATTAGATAACCGTGCAGATTACACAAAATCTGACTGGATTCTATGGACGGCCACCATGGCCGATGACCAGGCGACTTTTGAAAAATTTGCCGATCCGGTATATGAATTTGCGACCGAAACCAAGAATAGAGTTCCTATGAGTGACTGGCATTTTACGACCAGTGGTGATCAGCGTGGTTTCCAGGCTAGAAGTGTGATCGGAGGGTACTTTATTAAGCTGCTACGTGACGAGTGGGAGTAAATTCTTAAAAAATAGATGATGTCAAAATTAACCAGCTGGATAAGCATTTTTATCGCGATAGTCTGTCTTTCCTGTAATTCTGAAAAGAAACAGGAACAAACACTAAGTATTGCAAAAATTCCTGATACCAGCGCGACGAATACCAATTACGTTTCTAATCAAAAACCACTCGCATCAAGCGTGCTTATCAAACTTCCTGTTGGAGCAGTCAAACCAAATGGCTGGTTAAAGGAAATGATGAAAAGGCAGGCCAATGGTTTAATGGGGAATCTCGGAGAGATCAGTGCGTGGTTACAGGAAAAAGATAATGCATGGCTGGCCGAGGATGGTAAAGGTTTCTGGGGCTGGGAGGAGGTTCCATATTGGCTGAAGGGCTATGGGAACACCGCCTATATTCTGGGTGATGAAAAAATGATCACCGAAACCGAGAAATGGATCGAAGCTGCCATTGCGAGTCAGCGTGAGGATGGAAATTTTGGTCCCGAGCGTTTGGGTGAGGATGGCACACAGGATTTTTGGGCAAACATGATCATGTTATATTGCCTTCAGTCGTATTACGAATACTCCGGAGACGATCGGGTGATAGACCTGATGACCAATTATTTTAAATTTCAGAATAATGTTCCAGACGAAGAATTTTTATCTGGAAGCCATTACTGGCAGAAGGTTCGTGGTGGTGACAACCTGCATAGCGTTGTCTGGTTGTACAATCGTACCGGTGATGAATTCCTGCTGGAATTGATGGAGAAGATCCACCGTAATACGTCTAATTGGTCTAAAAGAGATAATTCCATAGATGACATCCATAACTGGAAGGAAACGCGGGATAATATGGATTACCCTGGATGGTATTCCAATTTGATCGACTGGCATAATGTGAATGTGGCACAGGCTTTTCGTGAGCCGGCGCAGTATTACCAGCTAAGCCATGATGAGAAGGATCTGAAGGCAACCTATGATAATTTCAAGATCGTAAGAGAACATTTTGGGCAGGTGCCCGGCGGAATGTATGGCGCCGATGAAAATGCCCGTCCTGGTTATGACGATCCACGCCAGGGAATTGAAACCTGTGGTGTGGTGGAGCAAATGAACTCCAACGAGAGCTTACTGCGCATAACAGGCGATACTTTCTGGGCAGATCACACAGAAGAGGTTGCCTTTAATACGTTCCCGGCTACCATGATGCCAGATATGAAATCCTTGCGCTATATCACCAGTCCGAATATGGTGTTGAATGACGATCAAAATCATCGTCCGGGAATTATGAACGATGGTCCTTTCTTAATGATGAACCCTTTCAGTTCCCGTTGCTGCCAGCATAATCATGGTCAGGGCTGGCCATATATGGTAGAAAATCTTTGGATGGCAACGCCAGATAACGGTCTGGCAGCTGTTATTTACGGACCTTCCACTGTTTCGGCGAAAGTTGCAGACGGGCAGGAGGTTGAAATTTCTACGGAAACTCACTATCCTTTTGAGCAGGCGATAAAATTCAGTATTTCCACTTCGGAAAAAGGGACTGCTTTCCCATTGTATTTCAGGATTCCATCTTGGGCTCAGGAAGCTTCTGTAAGTATCAACGGTACAAAAACTGAAACAGCTCCCGAAGCAGGAAAATATGTAAGGATTGATCGAAACTGGCAAAATGGAGATGTCGTGACTTTGGACCTTCCGAAGAAACTGGAAATGAAAAAGTGGGAGAATAACCATAATAGCGTTAGTGTAAATTATGGTCCGCTAAGCTTTTCTCTGAAAATTGGGGAGGAATACACAAAAAAACAAAGCGATGAAACGGCTGTTTGGGATTCCAAATGGCAGGAAGGTGCGGATACTAAAAAATGGCCATCTTATGAAATTCATCCAACAACCGACTGGAATTATGGTTTGCTGCTTGAAGACGACGTAACAAACTCTTTTACAATTGAAGAAAGAGACTGGCCGGAAAACGATTTTCCATTTACGCCGGAAACTACACCAATTGTACTGAAAGCCAAAGCAAAGCAAATTCCGCAATGGACGATCGATCAATATGGATTGGCCGGAGAATTACAGGAGAGCCCTGTGAAATCTTCCGAAGAAACTGAAACCGTAGAGCTGATCCCGATGGGAGCGGCCAGATTAAGAATAAGCAGTTTCCCGGTTATTGGCGAAGGTGAAAATGCAAACGAATGGAAACAAACGGAATGACAAATTTTTTTCAGGTTTTTCGAGTTATAGTTTTAAGCTGGTTCGTGACTTTAATTGCGGGCTGCGGCGTAAAAAATAAGGAGGTTGATGAACGCCCGAACATCGTCCTGATCATGGCCGATGATCTTGGTTTTTCTGACCTTGGCTGCTATGGAGGTGAAATTGATACACCAAACCTGAATGCTATCGCACAAAATGGACTACGCTTCAACTCATTTTATAATACATCCAGGTGCTGTCCTTCACGAGCAGCTTTGCTCACCGGGCAGTATCCTCATAAAGCCGGGATCGGCCGCATGACCATGGATATGGGATTGCCAGGTTACCGTGGAAGTCTTACTGAAAATACGGTGACCATAGCCGAGGTTTTAGGTCAGGCAGGCTATCAAACGGGAATGGTAGGAAAATGGCATGTTTCTGAAACCAATGAACTGGAAAAGGAAAAACAACTGAAGTGGTTAAGCCATCAGGAAAATTACGGAGAGTTTTCAGACCTTGATTCATACCCAACGGCTCGTGGTTTTGATAAATTCTACGGAAACATTTGGGGAGTGGTCGATTATTTTGATCCTTTTGCGCTGGTCAATGGCACGGAACAGGTCAAGGAAGTGCCAGATGATTTTTATTATACTGATGCTATCGGAGATACCGCGGTTGCTTATATCGAAGATTTTTCAAGAAATAAAGAACCGTTCTTTTTGTATGTAGCCCATTGCGCGCCACATTGGCCATTGATGGCTCCGGAAGATCTGATTGAAAAATACCAGGACACTTATACCGAAGGCTGGAGAAAGATTCGGCAGGAACGGTATCAAAATTTGATAGATAAAGGAATTCTGAAAGGTGATATCGCACAACTTTCAGAATTTATGTTTGAGGATCAGGATTGGGATAAAAATGAACACCAGAAGTGGGATACTCAGGCTATGGCTGTACATGCAGCAATGGTGGATCGTCTGGATAGAACGATTGGTGATTTAATAGCAGAACTGAAACGAACCGGAGAATATGATAATACGGTAATCTTCTTTTTATCTGACAATGGTGCGAGCTCAGAAAGGCCTTCCAGATACGGCCCTGGTTTTGATCGGCCTGGTAGTACAAGAAGTGGTGAGGAGATATTCTATCCAACTGAAAAAGAAGCTGATCATTTACCGGGATCGGAAACAGTTTATTCGGGTATAGGTCCGGTCTGGGCAAATACGCTCAATGCGCCATTCCGGTACTGGAAAGCCCAGGTTTATGAAGGAGGGATCACCACACCATTCATCGCGCAATGGCCCAAGGAGATCAAGGACAAGGGAGAAATAAGAGACAATGTATTTCATGTTATCGACCTGATGCCAACCATTGTTGAACTGGCAGGCGCGGAATATCCAACTGAATTTAATGGTCATGAGATCACCCCGGAATATGGGATTTCCATGGTAGAGACTTTGAAAAAAGAAACGAAACCTGAAAACAGACAATTATTCTGGGAGCATTTTGGCTCAGCAGCCTTTCGCGATGGTGACTGGAAGATCGTTAGACGAGGTGGAAATGAAGACTGGGAATTGTATAATCTGGCGAAAGATCGAACTGAAATGAATAACCTGGCTGCGGAAAATCCTCAGAAAGTTGAAGAAATGAATGCAGCCTGGCAAAAAATGGCAGAGGAAACGAATGTTTTTCCTGCTCCGAAATAAGATTAACGAAAAATGAAAAAATATCTCAGTTTACTGCTTTTCAGCATTCTGTTTTCAGTGCAGTCTCAAAATATTACAGAAAAGGTTAATGTGTTTCTGGGAACATCGGGAGACCACGGACAAATGTCTCCCGGTGCTTCTTTTCCTTTTAGTATGATGAATATTGCTCCGGAAACCAATCCACATCAGCATACCGGTTATGAATATTATGCCCGGCAGTATCTGGGTTTTACGCATACAAGAATTGAAGGTGTGGGTTGTACCGGTAGCGGAGGAAATATCCTGATAAAACCTTTTCTTGGCGATAATTCTGAAGAAATTTTAATCAGGAAAAAACAAATAGCATCACCGGGAAAATATACTGTTACTTTTGAAAACGGTATTGAAGCACAGCTTTATTCAGCCTTAAATATGGGGAGAGATGAATTCCGCTTTCCGGAGGGTGAAAATGGAGTGTATATTGACCTTGCATATGCGCTTGCCGGAAGATTTAAGAAAGAGGAACATTCTATAGAAAACGGATTCCTAAAGGGTTGGATTGATACGGAAACAACATGCAGCCGCGGAGTTTACAGACTTTATTTCGCCATTGAAATTCCGAAAAATTATGATCTTGAAAAGACTGGGGAACATCAATATCTATTGAAAGGAAATGCTACTAAAGTTAGTATTCCAATCGCTTTTTCTTCGGTCAATTCAGAATATGCAAAGAAAAGAATTCAGCAATCCAGTAAAAATCTTTCAAGTGTTTCTGAACAAAATTGGAATGAAGTACTGGGTAGAGTAAAAGTTTCCGGAGAAAGCGACAGAGAAGAGCTGTTCTATTCCTTGCTTTACCGGGGCTTACAGGCGCCTTATCAGGTTTCCGAAAGTGATGGCACTTACCGCGCGATTGATGGATCACTTCAACAGAGCGATCATAAAATCTATAATGGCTGGGCGATCTGGGATAATTACAGGGAACAATTACCAATGCTGTCTTTGCTTTTCCCTGAGACCTATCAGGATATTTCAAGCTCCATTGCCAACCTTTACAAGTATGGAAAGCAGGAGTGGGCAACCCAACACGAGCCTTCCCCAACCGTTCGTACAGAACATGCGATGGTCGTTATCCTGGATGCGTTACGAAAAGGATATGATATCGATGTAAAATCGATCAAAGAGGGTTTACTGAAGGAAGCTTCTTCTCTAAAATATGATTCACCAGATAAATCCCTGGAAACTTCTTACGACAAATGGGCGATGGCTGGTTTGCTACAAGAAATGGGTGACAGGGAATTGAGTAAAAATTATCTTGAGCAGGCAGAAAAATATCAGGAATACTGGAAAAAGGATTTTGCTGACCTGAGCAAAGGAGATGTTGACCGTATGCAGGCGCGCGGACTTTACCAGGGAACCATCTGGCAGTACCGCTGGTTCGTGCCATTTGATATTACCGGTCTCAAAGCGCTGGCGGGAGGCGAAGCATCATTTACAAAGCAGTTAGACCAGTTTTTTTCAGATTTCAATTATAACCATGCGAATCAGCCTGATCTCCAGGTTCCGGGATTGTATAATGCTACTTCTCAACCCTGGAAATCACAGGAGTTGTATAGGAAGATACTTTTGGATACAATGGTTCAAACATATTTCAATGATAACAGTAAAGGAATCGATCCTTATGTTGGCAGAATTTACCAGAATAAGCCAAAAGCTTATGTTAGAACAATGGATGATGATTCGGGAACCATGTCTTCCTGGTTTGTGATGAGAAGTTTAGGTTTGTCTCCAGCGAATGTAGGGAGTCCGGTTTATTACCTAACCGCACCGATTTTTGAAAAATACGAGATCGACTACGGAAATGGAAAAAGATTCATGGTACAGGTTTCAAATTATCATAAAGACTGGTTTTATATAAAATCGGTGAAGCTGAATGGTAAACAGTTGGGCCGAAACTGGCTGAAACACAGTGAGATCGTGGAAGGTGGAAGCCTGGAAATAGAACTTTCCGAAGGACCAAATAAAAGCTGGGGCATTGAAGATCAATTTATAACTGATATAGAAAATTCAGCTCTTACGCCAGACTAATGAAGGAAATCCAAAATATTTGAATTTATCTTGTTATTTTTGAAAGAATACTAACTAATTACAACCATAATGAACAAAAAACGCCATTCGCTAAAAGATATCGCCAGAGAACTCAATGTTTCAGTTACCACGGTTTCTTTTGTTCTGAATGGCAAGGGGAAAGAAAAGAAAATTTCCGATGAGGTTATAAAAAAAATTCAGGATTATACCAGGAAGATCAATTACCGCCCAAATCTGGTAGCTCAGAGTTTGAGAACCGGTAAAACAAAAATCCTCGTTTTCATGGTGGAAGATATAAGCAACTATTTCTTTTCCAAGATTGCGAGGATCATTGAAGACATAGCTTATAAAGAAGATTATAAAGTGCTTTTTTGCAGCAATGAAAACAATGACGATCGTTCTCGGGAACTGATCAATCTTTTTTACGAACGGCAGGTTGATGGGTTTATAATCATTCCTTCTCCAGGTATCAAAGACAGTATCCAAATGCTGATCAATAACAACATTCCAGTAGTACTTTTTGACCGGTATTTTGATGATTTAGATACCAATTATGTGGTGATAGACAATGAAAATTCTACCCATCATGGCACGCAGCATTTACTTAGCAGGGGATACCGTAATATAGGGTTTATCACCATTGATGTAGATCAAATCCAGATGAAGGGAAGGCTGGATGGCTATCTCAATGCCATTACAGAAAACAAGCTTAAAAGTTATGTTTTAAAAATTCCTTATTCTGAAACCGGTTCTAAAAATGGGAAAAAACAGATACAACAATTCCTGCAGAAGAATCCAGACCTGGATGCTGTGTTTTTCTCGACCAACTATCTTACGCAGATCGGGCTGGAAGTTTTGAGAGAAGATCATCCTCGAAAATTACAGGAAATGGGTATCATTACTTTTGATGATAATGACCTTTTCAAGATTTATTCCCCATCGATTTCTGCAGTAGCGCAACCGCTGAAAAAGATCGGTAAAGAGCTGATGAAAATCATGATGGAAATGTTGCAGACCGATAAAGGTATAAAATCTACCAGGCATGTAGTGCTGGATACCAAGCTGATTCCTCGTGATTCCTCTCTTCCAAAGGAAGAAAAACTGATGCATTCATAATGAAAAAGCTGATATTCTTAGTAGTTGCTGTTCTTTGTGCGAACTGCTTTCAACTCTCCGCGCAGGAATACCAAAGGCTCATGGATATACCATATTACGATTCTATAAATTCTGTTCCAAGCGATTACGAACGCCAGATGAAACTGGTGGATATCAGTTTTCCCGAAGATAAAAACAAGGTTCCGGTCATCATTTGGTTCCATGGAGGTGGCCTTACCGGGGGAAGCAAGGAATTACCAGATGCACTAACGGGAAAAGGCTATTGCGTGGTTGGAGCGGGCTATCGTTTATCGCCTAAAGTCAAAGCGGCAGAAAGTGTGTATGATGCCGCTGAAGCGGTGGCCTGGGTTTTTAGAAATATTGAAAAATTTCATGGTGATCCTGAAAGGATTTTTGTTTCGGGTCATTCGGCAGGTGGATACCTGGCGCTGATGAGCGTGATGGACAAGGACCTGCTTGTAAAATATGACCTGGACGCCAATGACGTAGCTGGCTTGGTGCCTTTTAGCGGTCATACCATCACCCACTTTACCATTCGCCAGGAAATGGGTATTCCAGGAGAACAACCCCTCATCGACAGATGGGCGCCAATATACTATGTTAGAAAAGACACACCGCCTATTTTGCTTATAACAGGTGACCGGGAAAAAGAAATGTTAGGGCGTTATGAAGAAAATGCCTATTTCTACCGAATGATGAAAGTAAATGGGCAAAATGATATCGATATTTATGAATTGGATGGCTATGGACATAACATGACGTTACCAGCTTTTCCGTTGCTTCTGAATTTTGTTTCAGAACATTCTTCCAACTAAAACGTTTTCCTGAAATTAGAAGAATTTTAACACAATCCCAATTTTCTATACTTCACTATTAATGGATAAACAGGTTCTTAAAGCGTTACTTTTTGAATCTTGCAATATCTTCAAAAATTCAACAATTATTAGTAATAACGCTGTCTAAGCATTTATTTTTTCCGGAATTAGTACTTATTTAAATACTTATTTGTGAGGTTAATAAAAAATATTTTCCGCTTACTTGTTTTGCTAAAACGATTTAGTATATTGCTCTAGAATTAAAACAATGTTAAAACAACCAAAAATTAACATTTATGAGTAAAACTAAAACTTATGATGTTGCTTCGGAGAAGTTCAGGAGTAAATTAAAAAAATGTTCCGGGAGGTTTTTGCAGATCTTCCTATTATGTTGCTTTCTTCTTGGGAGTGGCTCAAATGCCTTTGCATTTCAGTCGGCCGTTGAAGTGAGCGGTACTGTTACCGATGCTGACGGGCTTCCATTGCCCGGCGTGACCGTTATGGAAGAAGGTACCAGTAATGGTACGCAAACCGATTTTGACGGGAATTATTCCCTTGATATTTCATCACAGGATGCGGTACTGGTATTTTCTTTCGTTGGAATGAAAACCATTAAAAGAACAGCCGGTTCTTCGGGAACCGTGAGTGTTCAGATGGAAAATAATCCGCAGTCCTTAGATGAAGTGGTCCTGGTAGGTTATGGTAGTCAGACCAGACGGTCGATCACTACGGCAATTTCCAAAGTATCTGAAGAGGAGTTCAACCGCGGAGTGGTTACTTCTCCTTTGGATCTAATCCAGGGTAAGGTTTCGGGTCTTACTATTACCCGCCCAGGCGGAAATAACCCGAATAGCAGTGCTTCCATCCAGTTAAGAGGTGTTACTTCACTTACTGGTAATACTCAGCCTTTGATTGTGATTGATGGGATTCCCGGAGGAAATTTAGACCTGCTTCAGCAAAACGAC
The DNA here is from genome assembly GCF_001951155.1 of Christiangramia flava JLT2011. Classification (NCBI taxonomy): domain Bacteria; kingdom Pseudomonadati; phylum Bacteroidota; class Flavobacteriia; order Flavobacteriales; family Flavobacteriaceae; genus Christiangramia; species Christiangramia flava. The sequence continues at coordinate 357,655 of NZ_CP016359.1, read as the reverse complement.
ATTGAATCTTTTGATGTTTTAAAGGGTGGAGCGGCTTCTGCAATCTATGGAACTCGTGGGAATAACGGGGTTATCCTTATTACGACCAAGCAGGGAAGTAAAGGAGTTAGCCAATTTGAATACGCTTCTTATATCTCCAGAGATTACGTGAATAAAAGACCAAATTTCCTGAGTGCTTCAGAATTTAGAGGCTTGATAGACCAGGGATTGATTGGGGAAAGCTATGATCTTGGCTATTCTACTGATATTTTTGAGGAACTTACCAATAAAGATAATTTTAGCCAGTACCATAATTTCGTGGCTTCCGGTGGAGGGGAAAACAACAGTTACCGCGCCTCGCTTTATTATCGAAACCTGGACGGGATCGCGCTGCACAACAGTCGTGAAGAATATGGTTTCCGAGTGAACTTCAACCAGTCAGCCTTAAACGATAAGCTGAATTTCCAGTCGACCGTGGCTACCAATTTTAACAATGCTGATCTTCTTGGAGGAGGCCAGTTTGGAGTAGTGACAGATTGGAACCCAACAGCACCAATCTACGCACCTTATTCTGTTGAAGAAGGAACAGATCTTTACAATGAAGGGAGATATGGTTTTTACCAGCCTCAGAATGGATACAATCCGTTTTCTGAATATGCCAACAGGTTTAACCTGAGAAAACAACAAACCTTCTCTGGTAATGCTCGTTTAAGTTATGAGATCATCGACGGGCTTCAAATTGCTGCTTTTGGTTCCTACCAGAAGAATTATTGGAACGATCGTTATTATCGCTCTACCGAAGACTGGAACCAGTATAACCCAGGAAGCCAGTACCAGGGAACAGCCTATGCTAAAAAGTCAAATCACACTGATGAGACCAAGACTTTTGAACCAACGATCACCTATGAAAAAACGATCGGAGAGCATGATTTTGACCTGCTTGGAGGTTATAGTTATCAGTATTCAACTACTGAAAATTATTCGATGGATAATAGTGGTTTTACTACTGATGCGTTTTTCGACTGGAACTTTGGAGCCGGTAATGCGATCACTGATACTGATCTTCCGAGACCAGATCTTTACAGTTTTAAAGAAGATAACACTTTGATAGCTTTCTTTTCCAGGTTGAATTATTCCTTTAGAGACAGGTATTTCCTAATGGCATCTATTCGCCGTGAAGGAAGCTCTAAATTTGGAGTTAATAACAAATGGGGTAATTTCCCGGCAGCTTCCGGAGCCTGGTTGATATCAGATGAAGATTTTATGGATGATACTGAATTCATCTCCAATCTGAAACTTCGCGTTAGTTACGGTATCACCGGTAACCAGGGAATTCCAAATTATCAGTCACTCGTGACATTGGGAACCGGTGGGAAATATCCAATTTATCTAGATGGTGCTACCGAACCTACTTTTTACCAAACATATGGAGCCAATAAAAACCCAAATCCGAACCTGAGATGGGAAAAGAAGAAAGAATGGAACTATGGGGTGGATTTTGGATTTTTTGATGATCGCTTAAGTGGTACGATCGATGTGTACAGCCGTAGAACAGAAGACTTGTTGCTAGGTTATACCGTGCCACAACCACCATACATCCAGAGCAGTATTTACACCAATGTTGGAACCATTAAGAACAGCGGTGTGGAACTTGCCCTAAGCGGTTCTGTAGTGAATACTTCAGATTTTTCATGGGATGTAACCTTTACAGGTAACTATCAGAAGAATAAACTGGAAACTCTTTCCAATGATGTATATATCGCCAGTGAACTATACGGAGGTAACATCGGGAACCCTGGTAACCTTGGAGATGCCATTAGAAATACGGAAGGTGGGCCAATTGGTGACTTCTACGGAAAGCGTTTTGCAGGCTTCACCCAGGATGGAGAATGGTTGTTCTACCGTGCTGATGGTTCTGTAGGAACAGTGAGCGAAACTACTGAAGAAGATAAGGCCATTCTTGGAAATGGAGTGCCTAAGTTCAATGCATCGCTAACCAACACCTTCAAATACAAGAATTTTGACCTTACTGTATTCTTCAGAGGAAAGTTTGATTATGATATTCTGAATACGGTAGACCTGTTCTACGGGAACCAATCTTTGTTGCCGGGTAATGTTCTGAATTCTGCGGTTACTCAATACAGCCAGATACAGTCTGCTCCGCAATATTCAGATTATTATTTGGAAAGTGGTGATTTTGTCAAACTGGATAACATCACTTTAGGTTACAATTTCAACCTGCCAGATGATAGCAATTTCAAAAATATCAGGGTGTATACCAGTGCACGAAATGTAGCGACTTTTACCGGTTATACAGGACGTGATCCAGAGGTACAGGATACCGGTTTATATCCGGGTATAGACGACAGAAATTTTTACCCGAGAACAACAACGCTTTCTGCGGGAGTGAATGTGATTTTTAAATAAAAAAATGAAAAGGATGAAAAGATATAGCAGTATCAAAATAATCGCTAGTTTTCTTCTCATTTTGGGAACCATAGGTTGTACCGATCTAGAAGAAACCACGTATTCCGAGCTGTCCAAATCGAATTTCTATAACAATAAATTAGAAATCATTCAGGCTACGCTCAGACCTTTTACCCATATGCAGGCCTGGCTTGCATTTACCGGGCAAAACGGGTATTATTATATGAACGAACTTTCAGCAGATCAGGTTGCCTGGCCTCAGAAGGGAAGACACGGGTATGACAATGGAGATCATATCAGGATGCACTATCACACCTATACGCCACAGGAAGGGCGAATCCAGAATGCCTGGTCTTTAATGTGGACCGGTGTAGGTTATGTAAATTCAGCAATCGAAGATATTGAACAGGTAGATCCGGCCCAGGCGAATGTCACCCAGGAAGAACTGGAATCTCTAATTGCAGAATCAAAAGTTCTGAGAGCTTACCATTATATGAAGATCATGGATCTTTGGGGGAATGTCCCAATCGTTACACAGGTTGGTATTCCTGAGAATCCGGAAACACAGAGCAGGGAAGCCGTATTCAATTTTGTGGAAGCTGAATTGCTCGAAAATGTAGAAAAACTTCAGCCGTTGTCACCACAATTATTAGGAAGGGTTTCCCGAGCAGTTGGGTATTCCATGCTTTCAGAATTATACCTGAATGCACAAGTATGGTCTGGCCAGGAACGCTGGGATGATTGTATCAAGTATGCCGATAAAGTGATAAACGGTGAAGGCGGTTCACTTACCGGGAACATGCAGTTAGATCCAGACCCGCTTGGTCCGTTCAACAATACCAATGAAAATTCTCCTGAGAATATTTTCCAGTTTCCTTTCAGTAGGAATAATGGATTTGGTTATAACTGGGCGGCTTTCTACATGGGCTTCAGTAATATGACTAAGGCTCTGGACGTGAATTATTCAGGCTGGAATGCTTTTGTTGTAATCCCTACAGCTTTTGATGCTTACCAGGAAAATGATATTCGTAAACAGGAATGGTTTTTATTTGGCCCGCAGTACAAATACGGAACAGATGAGCCCATCCTTGGATCTGAAGAATACAACGGTCAGCCATTTGTATACGTAAATAACATCCGTAGAAATACTGAAGGACAAACCGGGGAAGGAAGCATGACTGATGGAGAAGAGAATTCCGGCGCACGATTCAATAAATACCGTTCCGGAACACAAGATGATCCAAATTACCTGGAAAATGATTTCGTGATCTACCGCTTAACTGAAATGTATTTCAATAAAGCGGAAGCCTTGATGAGAAAGAATGGAGGTAGTGCCACTCAAGAGGCGGTAGACCTTATTAATGACAGTCGAAGCAGGTATTTCAGCGCAGATGACTGGGCCAGTGAGCAGTATGCCACATCGACACTTACCCTGGAGGAACTCCTGGCTGAAAGAGGTCGTGAATTCATATTTGAAGGAAAAAGAAGAACGGACCTGATTAGATTTGGAGAATTTACTACCGGTACCTGGTGGGATAAAAATCCTGATGGTGCAGATTACACGAAGCTGTTCCCAATTCCATACAGGCAGGTGAATACCAACCCGAACCTCGTACAAAACCCCGGATACTAAAAATAAGATGATGAATTTTAAAAGAATTTTGACTTTAAAGACAGTATTTCTTGCAGTGGTAGCATTAGCGCTTACTGCTTGTGAAGGAAGAAGAGATTTCCCTGATCTGGTCGAGAACGGGGTGTTAATCGAAAAGACAGATATCTTATTGGTATCTGGTGAAACTACCGATATTGAACCAACTTATGAACCCAACATTTTCCCTACCCGGGATTATGCATGGGAGATAGACGATCCCAGTGTTGCAGATGTGGTGATGAACGAGGATAATTCGGTTACAATTACCGCGAAACAGGCAGGAGAGACTATTTTGAGGATTGTTTCCCAGGATGGTGATGCTTTGAGCGCAGAGGCGAAACTGAAAGTAATTTCTTCAGAACCAATTGATGTAACAAGTAAAGGAACTTTAAGTGTAAGCCAGGAGAATGGAGGAGGTCCTAATGCCGGTGAAGGTTCGCCAAAACTAGTAGATGGTGACCTAAACTCTAAATATCTTTCAGAATACAAACAGCCTTTCTGGATGACCCTGGAATTTGAAGAAGCTCCTGTGATCAATGTTTACAGGCTCACGTCAGGAAATGATGCACCGGGACGAGATCCAAGAGATTGGCAAATCCTGGCTTCAAATGATGGTGAAAACTGGGAATTGCTGGATGAAAGAAACGGCGAGACTTTTAGTGGGCGTAATCAAACACGAGAGTTTTACTTTTCAAATACCACAGAGTATAAATATTATAGGCTGGATGTGACCAGTAATAACGGTTCCAGTTTGTTCCAGATGAGTGAATGGAGCGTCTATGTTTTTCCCGAATAGTTAATTTGATAGTTTGTTTGGACGGGCTGTAGAAATTCTTCTGCAGCCCGTTTGCTTTTAGATGATTCTTAACTATTTACTAAATCGATTTTATAGAATTCGATGCTTTTTCAATCATCGGCCATAAATTTTAACATTTTCTTGAGCAGAAAAATAGTTAGTAATCATGTTTTTCTTTTCAATTTTTCAGTTCTGTAATTTTTCATAAAATATTGAAAACACTGGGGTTTTAAGTGTATAAAATTAAGTTTTTCTCTATTTATGCACCGCAATTTTAAGGGTTCTGAAAAAAGAATGTAAAATTATTTGCTTTACTAAATCGTTTTAGTATATTGAGCTAACTATTAATACGATGTTAACGTAACCAAAAAATTAACATTAATGAAACACTTCAACTTTTTGAATCTTGCTTTACAAATTCTTAGGGGGAAAGCAGTGTCAATTACAAAAGGATGCCTGCAGCTGATGCTGCCCGTATTCCTTTTTTTTATGACATGTAGTGAAAACGTTTTCGCTACTAGCTTTCAGCAAGACCCTCAGTCAATTACCATTACCGGTACGGTCACAGATGGTAAGGGGATTCCCCTTCCGGGCGTATCTGTTATGGAAAAGAACACCACAAATGGTGTGCAAACCAATTTTGATGGAGAATATACCATCCAGGTGCAGTCACAGAATGCGGTGCTGGTATACTCTTACATTGGTATGAAATCACAGGAGCAGGCTGTTGGATCTCAAACCGTGCTCAATGTACAACTGGAAAATGACCTGGAGTCCCTCGATGAAGTGGTACTGGTAGGTTATGGTAGACAGAAAAAGATTAGCGTGGTCGGGGCGCAGTCAACCATAGAAGCTGAAGAGCTGGAACAGCCGGTAGCGAATATCGGGACCATGCTTGCCGGCCGGGTTTCTGGTCTTACCGGAGTGCAACGTTCAGGCTTGCCAGGGAAAGATGCCGCTGATATTTGGATCAGGGGTATTGGGACATTTGCTAATTCTGGCCCCTTGATTCTGGTAGATGGAGTGCAGCGCTCCTTAAATGATATCAACCCAATCGACATCGAATCTTTTACAATTTTAAAAGACGCATCTGCCACAGCCGTATATGGTATTCGTGGGGCTAACGGGGTGATTCTTATCGAAACCAAGAAAGGAAAGATCGGGAAACCAAAAGTAATGGTAGATTATTTTGAAGGTATCACCCAGTTTACCCGGGTGCCAGATCTAGTTGATGGTGTGACTTACATGAGGCTGGCTAATGAAGCACTGACCACCCGTGGTCAGGAACCAAAATTTGATGAAGAATATATTCAAAGAACAGCCAGTGGGTATGATCCATTATTGTATCCTAATGTTGACTGGATGGATGAGGTTTTCAATGATTATGGCCGTAATCGTAAAGCTACTGTAAACGTGAACGGAGGGTCTCAGGACTCTCGATACTATGTTTCGCTGGGCTATTATGATGAAACCGGTTTGTTTGTAACCGATGGGTTGGAGAATTACGATTCCACCACTCGCTTTAAAAGGTATAATTTCACCTCTAATCTCACCGTAGATATCACCAGGACCACGAATATCCAGTTAGGAGTTCGCGGGTATCTTTCCGAAGGGATCTATCCTCAGGAAGGTGTGGGTGGTATTTTTGGATCGGCCATGGAAGTCTCCCCGGTGGAATATCCTAAGATTTATCCGGGTGGTTTTGTACCTGGAAAAAGTGCTAATGGCGGCCTTCGAAATCCCTATGCAGAAGTAGCCTTGCGAGGTTACCGAACCGAAATCCAGAACCAGATCAATTCCAACTTGCGACTTACGCAGGAATTAAGTTTTTTAACCGAAGGTCTTTCCTGGACAGCGATGTATGCTTTCGATGCATATAACGAACAGAATATCAATCGCGGAAAAAGAGAAAATACTTATTTCGTTGATCAGAACAATCCATATACCCGGGACGGCGAATTAATCCTGAATCTCACCTATACCGGGAATGATTTCCTGGGGTATAGTCGGGACAACGGTGGAGAACGCAAAACCTATCTGGAAACCTCGTTCAATTACGATCGTACTTTTGGAAAACATGCTGTAGGAGGTTTGCTGCTCTTCAATAGGCAGGATCGCATTAATGCCTTTGCGGACAATTTCACTGATGCCATTCCATTCCGAAACCAGGGTGTTGCCGCTCGCGCCACCTATGGATATGATGATAAATATTTCCTGGAAGTGAACGGAGGTTATAATGGTTCTGAGAACTTTGCGCCAAAAAACCGGTATGGATTCTTCCCTTCAGTAGCAGTTGGTTGGGTGGTCTCTAATGAAGATTTCTTCAAACCGGTATTGAATACTATAGATTATTTAAAAATTAGATATTCTGACGGATTGGTGGGAGCCGAATCTGGCGCTGGCAGGTTTGCCTACTTAAATCGTGTAGAGCAGAACAGAGATTGGGGATTTGATTTTGGGGAAAGTGTCCAGTTTATCGATGGTATCCGCGAGACCTATTACGGAGTAGATGTCACATGGTCTGAAGCTCGTAAACAGGACATCGGGATCGAGTTAAATGCATTTGACAGCAGCCTGCGCATCATCTTTGACCTGTTCAAAGAGCGAACTGAAGGCGCTTTTCTTAGAAAACGAAATTTACCGAACTATGTAGGTTTATATGACGATCCTTTCGGAAACCTTGGGGTGATCGAAAATAAAGGTTTTGATGGATCAGTAAACTATAACAAACGTTTCAATGATTTTGGAATCGGCTTTCGTGGAACCTTTTCCTATAACAGGAATAAAGTGATCGAAAACGGGGAACCTATCCAGCCTTACCCATGGATGGAACAGCGAGGACAGCCTTTACTGGCCCGTTTTGGCTATGTTGCTGAAAGACTGTATACATTAGAAGACGATACCAACGGTGATGGTTTCATCACACCGGCTGACGGCGACGGAATTCCTTCACAGTTTGGCCAGATCATGCCTGGGGATGTCAAGTATGCTGATTTAAATGGTGACGGAAAAATTGACGCGTATGACCGCCAGAGGATTGGCCAGGGAGATGTTCCGGCCTTAACCTATGGTTTTGGGCTAACTGCTGATTATGCCGGTTTTGATGCCAGCGTATTTTTTCAGGGACAGGCTTTTGCTGATTTTATGATGGGCGGTTCGAGTATTCATCCGTTTGATGGTGGTGGAGGTGCCGGTAACTTGTATACCGTTGCGGTAGATCGCTGGACGCCGGAAAATGATAATCCTTACGCAATGTATCCACGTTTGTCGTATGGAGATTCCGGAATAGGACAAAACAACAACACACAAACCAGTACCTGGTGGCAACGAGATATCGATTTCCTCAGATTAAAAACAGCTGAAATTGGCTATAATCTTCCAGATAAACTGGTGGAACAATGGAAGCTGGAAAACGTGAGATTTTATGCACGTGGAACGAACCTTTTGACGATCTCTAGCTTCGATTTATGGGATCCGGAATTATCGCTGGCAAGCAACGGTGGACAATACCCGAATATTTCTGCAGTTTCCCTTGGAACAACGATCAACTTTTAATCCGTCCGATCTCAATTGTACGATAAATCGATAAACACAAAATTTTGAATAAGATGAAAAGAATATTAATAATACTTACAGGGATCATGCTCTTTTCCTGTAATGACGATTTTCTCGATCAGGTGCCAGACGACCGTTTGACCTTTGATGAGACCTTCGAGAGTCGGAACACGGTAGAACGCTATCTTGCCAGTATCTACGACCAGATTCCAAGTGAACTGGACCAGCGTTATACAGCCAGTAACTCGGGGCCCTGGATCGGTGCTTCAGATAATGCTGAATATGTGTGGTCCTTCCACCTTGGAAATTACTTTAACGTGGGGGATTGGGATCCTACTACGGGGCACGTAAGCAGTCTTTGGTCTAATTTCTATAGGGCGATCCGTGCTTCCACCACCTTTATGAATAATATTGATCAATGTACCGATTGTAGTGAGGATATTACCAATCAATACATCGCCGAAGCGCGAGTTTTAAGGGCTTATTTTTATTATAATCTGTTAAGGCTTTATGGGCCGGTGATTTTGATGGGAGAGAATCCCATTCCACCAGATGCAGGTAATGAAGCCCTGGATTTAGAAAGAAACAATATTACTGATGTGGTGAATTATATCGTTTCAGAATTAGATAAAGGAGCAGATGAGTTGGATGGGATACCATTTACAGGGCCAAATGCAGGTAGAATGAGCAGGCCATTCGCGCTTGCCATCAAGGAAAAAACTCTTTTATTCGCGGCAAGCCCCCTCTTTAACGGTAACCCCACACTGGCTGAATTACAGAATTCTGAAGGGCAGCCACTGGCACCGCAATCTTATGATGTCAATAAATGGCAGTCAGCCGCGAACGCTGCCAAAGCTTTTATAGACGAATTCGTTCCGGGAACCTATAAACTTTACAAAGAATATAATGCAGATGGTACTTATAATGCGTATTTGTCCTGCCGTAATGTGATGATTAATGACTGGAACCAGGAAATGATTTATGCTCGGCCTCGTGGCGGAATTGCTTATCATTACGATTGTACTCCTTATCACCTTGGTTATCCAACCGAGGTTCGTGGAGCAGGAGGTTTAAGCATGACACAGGAAATGGTGGATGCTTACTTTATGGCTAACGGAAGATCTATAGATGATCCGGATTCTGGTTACCAAACAGAAGGTTTTTCAGATTTTCAGGCGCCATTTGATTTTGAACAACGCTCCACTTACAACCAGTGGATCAACAGGGAACCTCGTTTTTATGTTGGGGTGACTTATAACAGAAGTCTTTGGCTGAATAGAAATTTTGGGAATATCATTACCACTACCTGGTATGCAGGAAATTCTGGTCGCCAGGCGGGGACCAATGATTACCCTCCAACAGGCTATATTGTTAGAAAAAACGTCCCAATTGGCGACTGGAGAAATTCCAACCGAACAGTACCAATGATGCGCCTGGGAGAGATTTATCTGGATTATGCCGAAGCATTGAATGAATATGATCCTGGCAATGCTGATATCCTGAAATATTTGAATTTGATACGCGAACGTGCAGGAATTCCTGAATATGGTTCAGAAAGCCTTGCGGCACCTGGATCTCAGGAAGCCATGCGCGACGCAATACGTAAAGAACGCCGCGTAGAATTAGCCTTTGAAAGCGTTCGATATTTTGATGCAAGAAGGTGGAAAACCGCGGAAGACGATTTCTCGGGTCCATTCCATGGTCTTGATATCAATGCCCGAAATGAAGAAGATTTCTACAATGTAGTGGTCTTTGAAAATAGGGTGTTTGAAGAGAAACATTACTTGTGGCCAATTCCGCAGGATGAGATAAACAGTAATTCCAAGCTGATTCAAAATCCCGGATGGTAAAAATGTTGATTGGAGTTAGGCTTCCTGAAACCCTTCTTTTTGATGGAAGAAGGGTCTTGGGGCTAACCTCAGAAATCTTTAAAAAGCAGATTATGAAAAAAAATACTCTAAAAATAGGCTTCGCCATTCTTTCGGCACTTATTGTCTTTTCCTGCACAAAAGATGAAAGTTCTTTTATAGATGGCCTGCCAGACGCGGTGATTAACAATGATCCCGATGATGCCCCTGCACGGGTGATGCAGGAATCCTGGAATGGACATTCCGATACCATTTACAGGGAATATTTTGATAATGATGTGGCCGTTTTTTTCGACGAGGATGTAAATCGCGATATCGTTTGGGTGCGACAATTCAGTGGTGATGTATGGGAATATATACAGAATAATTATGGAGGTTTTGATAATGATAAGCGCCTCTGGACCATTTTCCATAGTGATCAGGTAGAACCTTATTACACAACCATTTTTGATGATTCTTCTATGAATAACAGCCTCATAGATCTTAGTCTAAGTGGAGAAGAGATGAACAGCGAGGAAATGGATTTGATCCTGACACTTGTTAGTGAAATCGTACAAAATTCAGCTTTTAACACCGCAAATTCTCCGGCTTCGGCAGTATGGAAAGACAATTTTGCAGACATTTTTCTCTATGACGTATATAGCAACCTGGGAATGGAAGACGAGGCACAACGAATAATGTCGCGCGCACTGGAAACCAGTTCAGACTATCCTACCGCAGACAGTTTCTGGTTCAGAGACTGGTTTTTGCCAATTTATGAGAATTATGAAGGAGTGATCACTTTGAACAATTTCTTTCAGTCGCTCTCTATGAATTTCAGTAAGAACGGTAGTGAATATGCGCGGGATCTTACGTTTGGTGAATTTGTTCATTTCTTTAGTGGAGCGGTAGGAGAAGATATACAGCCTTTTGCGGAAGAAGCTTTTGGCGAGTGGACAGACGAATGGCAAACAGAATTGCTTCAGGCAAGAACAGATTTTCCGAATGTAAATTATCCTTTCGAGCCAACTTCCAAGCTGGTAGACCTTACATTGAACGCTACACTTCACGTTAGTAAAGATAACAATGGCGGTGCGCAGGCAGGAGAGGGCTCTTTAAAAGTGATTGATAATGACATCAATTCCAAATTCTTAATCAGTGATTTCAGCAGTGATCTCAACTTCTGGATGGAACAGGAATTTGCTCAGGAACAGGTGGTGAACCGTTATACACTAACCTCTGGAAATGACGCTCCAGATCGTGATCCAAAATCATGGGAGTTAAGAGCCTCTAACGATGGGGAAAACTGGGAGGTGCTTGATACCAGAACGGAGGAATCTTTCCCAGATCGAAATCAGACCCGGGAATTCACCGTAGAGAATGATAAAGCTTATAAATATTACCGGCTGTATATCACGGAAAACTACGGAAGCAACCTGTTGCAAATAAGTGAGTGGCGACTATTGAGTCTACAGCTAATAGATTCATCCCAGCCCGCTGATGTCACCACCAATGCTACTTTAACCGTGAGCAGGGAGAATAACGACGGGGCAGATGCAGGTGAAGGTTCCAGTAAACTGATAGATAATGATATTTATACCAAGTTTCTGGCAGAATATGATACAGATTTCTTTATGCAGCAACAACTTTCAGAGCCTGCAGTGGTAAGTAAATATGCGATTACCTCCGGAAACGATGCTCCAGATCGTGATCCTGTGAACTGGGAATTTTCTGGTTCCAATGATGGGGTAACCTGGGATGTTCTGGATACACGAAACGATCAAAGTTTTGACGGCCGAAATTTAACACGGGAATTCGGCGTAAACAACAGCACGACTTATGAATACTATAGATTATCAGTTACCTCTAACAATGGTAGTAATGTTATCCAGATTAGTGAATGGAGACTTTATGGACAGGTAGGTTCGGTTGGTCCTCAGGATTTTACCGATGCTGCTACTCTTACGGTAAATCATGATAACGCTGGAGGTGCAGATGCTGGTGAAGGCTCCTTGAAACTGGTCGATGGAGATATCTATACTAAGTTTCTCACCGGGTTCTCCAGTGATCTCTGGATGCAACAAGAACTTCCGCAGGCCCAGGTAGTCAATGCCTATACTATAACTTCTGGTAACGATGCGCCAGATCGCGACCTAAAAGACTGGGAATTTGCCGGTTCTAACGACGGAAGCAATTGGGATGTGTTGGATACTCGAACCGGGGAGACCTGGAGCGGAAGAAATGAAACTCGCCAGTTTGAGATAAATAACACCACAGCCTATACCTATTACAGGATTACCATGACGGCAAATAACGGAAGTGATGGAACCCAGGTAAGTGAATGGAGGTTGTTGAAGATATAAGAAGGATTTAGTTTAGTTTATAGTTTGTAGTTTTTTTGAAATTTCCGGGGCTTTCGGGCCCCGGTCATTTTCAGAGAGCCAGACTTATTTTTAAGAAATCTTTATGATAACTAAATCGATTTATTTAAATTAGCTGACTTCAGTTCAGCGATGACTGATTTTAATGAATGATCCAAGCAAAAAAACACATATTTCCCTTCCCGGTGGTCCCGATTATTTGGTGGCTATGCAGTAATTACTCCAATCCTTTAATTTCTCATTTTTCCAGGTCTGAAGAAAGAACTCCGTTTGCTTTTTACAATTCTGAAGATATACCTCTTTCAGGGAAATATTTAAATATCATTTTTCAGAATTTAGTGGAGCCAATGAACTTCCGTAAAGCTGGAAAACCATTTTTAACAGGAGGTATGAAAGACCTGCTCCATTACAAAATATTTCAGAATGCCTAAAAATATACTCTTAACCTGTCTGTCAATTTTATTGACTCTTATCGCGACTGCTCAGGAAAAAAAGCCTGAAAATAATACGAAAGAAAAGACAGCTTTTCAAACCTCCAGCAAGTGGCTTCCGCAGATCGATGTTCGCGCCGATGTTGCGATCGTGTATGGTGTTAACGGAAATCCATCAGATCACGATAAAAATTCAGGATTTGAAGAGCGCGTTCGCTCCTGGAGAGAACGTGGGTATAATGCCCATTTTATGACCGGCATCGCCTGGGGTTCCTATCAGGATTATTTCCTGGGAAAATGGGATGGAGAAAATCATTTGGATGAAGGACAGGTGGAGGTAGATGGAGATACCATCTGGCACGGGCATAATGTGCCTTATATCGTTCCCCAAAAAAGTTTCGTGAATTACATGAAAGAGCAGGTGATTGAGCGCGTGATCGATGCTGGTATTACTTCCATATATCTTGAAGAACCTGAATTTTGGGCACGTGGTGGTTACAGTAGTGCCTTTAAGGAGGAGTGGAAAGATTTTTACGATTTTGAATGGCGCCCCCAGCATACTTCACCTGAAAATACCTGGCTGTCTAACAAACTGAAGTATCATCTGTACTATCGAACGATCGATGAGGTTTCCAGATATGCCAAAAAATACGGTCGTAAGAAAGGTCTGGACGTCAAAGTATATATTCCCACACATTCCCTTGTGAACTATTCTTCCTGGGCTATTGTAAGTCCTGAAGCGAGCCTGGCTTCTCTTCCCGGAATAGATGGGTATATAGCCCAGGTTTGGACCGGTACTTCTCGCGAGCCTACTTTTTACAATGGAGTTTTGAAGGAGCGTACTTTTGAAAATGCATTCCTGGAGTACGGTTCGATGGTATCCATGACCGCACCTACCGGAAGAAAAATCTTCTTTTTGACCGATCCTATCGAGGATCGCAGGAAATCCTGGGACGATTATAAACGGAATTATCAGGCCACCTTCGCCGCTCAATTATTATACCCTCAGGTGAATAACTATGAAGTCATGCCCTGGCCGGAACGGATCTATACCAAGCCTTATAGCGTCGCCTTTACTGATAAAAAAGTACTGATACCACAAGTATATTCCACCCAAATGCAGGTAATGATCAATGCGCTCAACGAAATGCCTGCTTCTGAAAATCTCGTTAGCGGTGAAAACGGAATTGGCGTTTTGATGGGAAATTCCCTCATGTTTCAGCGCTTTCCAACTCATGACAGTTATGACGATCCGCAGTTTTCCAATTTTTACGGGCAAACACTTCCGTTGTTAAAAAGAGGTATTCCAGTACAGACTGTACACATGGAAAACCTGGGATACCAGGAATCTTTGAAAGATATAAAGGTTTTGATCGTGAGCTATTCTAATATGAAACCTTCTTCAGAAGAAGTGCATGAAAACCTGAAAAAATGGGTTAAAAACGGTGGTATTTTGGTGTTCACGGGCAGAGATGAAGATCCATATCAGGAGGTGATGGAATGGTGGAATCAAAACGGGAATAAATTTCAGAAGCCTTCAGAGAATTTGTTCAAAATGCTAGGCCTGGCTGAAGATCTTAATGATGGCTCTTATAAAGTGGGCGAGGGGAGAGTATTCATCCTTCGGAAGGATCCGAAAGAATTTATTTTAAAGGAAAATCAGGACAAGGAATTCGTGGAAACCATTGAAACGGCTTTTGAAAGCCTGGGTAAGAAACTTTCCTTCACTAACCACCTGTCCTTACAGCGCGGTCCCTATAAGATCATTGCAGTTATGGATGAAAGTGTTTCTGACGAACTCTATTTTGCTCAGGGACCGGTAGTCGATCTATTTGATCCTCGTCTCCCCGTGCTTTCCCAAAAAACCGTTGCCCCAGGTGAAGAAGCTTTTTTATATGATCTGGAAGAAGTATATAAAAATAATCAGCCTAAGATTATAGCTACAGCGGCAAGAGCTTCGAATATTACATGGCAGGAGAATTCTTTTTCCTTTCAATGTAAAAGTCCTGAAAACACGATGAACAGTTTGCGGATATTCTTACCGAAAGCCCCGAAAAGTATTGTACTGAAAAATTCTGAAGAAGAAACCATCACACCCAAAGGCAGTAGTTGGGACGCAAATTCACGAACGTATTATTTGAATTTTGAAAACTCACCGGAAGGTATTCAGGTGTTTTTCCAATTATGAATTAAAACTAACCCATCATGAAAAAAATCATTTTCCTTTTATTAAGTCTGGTCTTGCTGGGCTGTTCGAGCCAGAAAGAGTCAGCCAATCGAGTTGGAGACATTAGTTTAATTGATCTTGGCTATGGGATTTGTAGTGTCAATATAGATCAGGTTCAATCTATGAATAATAGCCCGAGTGGGACCCACCACATTAGTTCCAATTTTTACCTGATCGAGCAAACCAACACTATTCCGATGGAAATGGGACAACGGTTTGGAGTAGATTACCTGCTGAAATCTCCAGAGTTTAAGGAGGTTCAGGTCGAGATCGTGTGGACTTTTCCCAAACCCATTACCAATGACAAGGGAGAATCTTTTAATGAAGTTCGTTACGTGAACAACAAAAAGACCAACCAGGATTACCATGAAACCTATGCGCTGAACAGCCAGTATCTGTTGGTGCCCGGTGAGTGGAAATATGAGATGTTCGTTCAGGGACAAAAATTATACGAGCGCAGTTTTCAGTTGCAGTAATATTCATCCGTCAAGTAAACGTCAGTTATGACATCATTCAGTTTTATGAAATCCAGAATAATACTTCTTTTCATTCTTTTAGGTTGTGTAAAATTTTCCTTGGCTTTTCAAAAGCCCAAAGGCGATCTTGCCGATTATGTGAATACCTTGCAGGGAACCAATTCCAAATTTGAGCTAACACGAGGAAATACTTACCCTACTACGGCTTTGCCATTCGGGATGAATACCTGGACACCGCAAACAGGGGCCAATGGCGATGGCTGGAAATACCAGTATTTTAAAGACGAAATTAGAGGATTTCAGCAGGCACACCAGTGTAGTTCCTGGAGCAATGACTATGCGGTTTTTTCACTGATGCCTGTTACCGGAGAGCTAAAGCTGAACGATGAACAGCGAGCTTCCAGATTCACTCATGAAAACGAAACGGCAAAACCATATTATTACCAGGTTCAGCTGGAAAATGGAGTAAATACTGAATTCTCTCCTACTGAAAGAGGCGCGCATATGCGTTTCACTTTCCCGAAGAATAAAGATGCCTGGATCGTTCTTGATGGATATACGGGAACAAGTTCTGTGAAAATTGATGCAAAAAATAACAGGATTACCGGCTATGTTCGTAATGGCCGGGGAATGGATCGCATTGAAGGCATGAAGAATTACTTCGTGATCCAGTTTGACAAATCGTTTAAATCTGAAGGTATCTGGGAAAACAGAAATTCAGAAAGATTTGAAAACGAAACCTCAAAAGAAGGTGAGGGAATCGGAGCGTACATTCAGTTTAAGCCAGGAGAGGAAGTTCAGGCAAAAATTGCTTCCTCATACATCAGTTTAGAACAGGCTCAGAGAAATCTGGATACGGAGTTGGGAAGAGATAAAAATCTTGAAAAGACCAAATCCAGGGCTAAAGATATCTGGAATAAGCATCTTAGTAAAATTGCTGTGGAAGGCGGAACAGAAGACCAGTTCAAGACTTTCTATTCCTGCTTTTTCCGAGCCAGCCTGTTTTCACGAAAATTTTACGAGTTAGATGAGAATGGGGAACCTTATTATTACAGTCCGTATGACGGAAAAGTCCATGAAGGCTACATGTATACCGATACGGGTTTCTGGGACACATTCCGTGCGCAGTTTCCTTTAAATGCCCTGCTATATCCTGAAATGCAGGGACGTTACGTTTCGGCATTATTAGATGCCTATGAGCAGTGCGGCTGGTTACCATCCTGGTCATTTCCAAGTGAGGCGGGTAGTATGGTTGGGAACCATGCGATCTCTTTGCTGGCTGATGCCTGGGCCAAAGGAATTCAAACTTTCGATCCTGATGAAGCATTAGAGGCTTACTGGCATGAAGCGACTAATAAAGGCCCCTGGGGACCCGCCAATGGTCGCGAAGGCTGGAAAGATTATTACACTCTGGGTTATGTGTCTTATCCCGAAACCCGCGAATCAACTGCCAAAACTCTGGAATACGCCTATGACGATTTCTGCGGATATACTCTGGCAGACATGACCGGAAATGAATTCTATAAAAAGCGTTTCGGAGATCAAATGTATAATTATAGAAATGTCTATAACGATAAAACCGGCTTTATGCAGGGAAGATCGAAAAATGGCAAATGGACCGAAAATTTTGATCCTTATGAATGGGGAGGACCTTTTACCGAAGGAAATGCCTGGCATTACCTGTGGTCTGTTTTTCAAGATCCACAAGGCCTGATCGATCTTATGGGCGGAGAAATTAATTTCAATAAAAAGCTGGATTCTGTTTTTAATGTTTCCAATAAAGTAAATGTAGGAACGTATGGCGGTAAGATCCACGAAATGACCGAAATGCAAATGGCAGAAATGGGCCAGTATGCTCATGGCAATCAGCCAATCCAACATGCGATCTATTTATACAATTATTCCGGTGAACCATGGAAAGCTCAGGAAAAGCTAAGAACCGTAATGGATAAGCTCTATAATTATACTGAAAATGGCTATCCTGGAGACGAAGACCAGGGCCAGACTTCTTCCTGGTATGTTTTGAGCGCCCTTGGGTTTTACAGTGTTTGCCCCGGAACCAATCAATATGTTATTGGCAGTCCGGTTTTCGAAAAAGCCACGATCACTCTCGAAAACGGAAATCAATTCGTGGTGGAAGCTGAAAATAACAATAAGGAAAATGTCTATATCGAGTCGGCTGAATTTGGCGGCAGGACTTTTACCAGGAATTATATCGAATACCAGGAAATTCAAAAAGGTGGGAAGATCCATTTCGAGATGGATGATAAGCCAAACAAACAAAGAGGAACTGCAGCTGAAGACAAGCCTTTTTCACTGACAAAGAATTCAAAATAAAAAATGAATATGAAAAAATTACCATTGCTATTTACCATCACATTAGTTCTGTTTACAGGAATTACTGTTTTTGCTCAGGGTACCGAAAACTTTAAAAAGAAAGGCTATGAGCTTACTTTCATCAATCAGGATCCGGACTTAAACCCAGACACAAAAGACGGTCTGGTAAACACATTTTTCAAAGTTTATCCAAAACTGGTTAAAGATTTCAATAAAAACTCCATTGAACATGTGACGGTTGAGATCGATACCGCTTATGGAGGAGTGGCTTATGCCAATAATGGCAAAGTAACGATCAGTTCCAAGTGGCTGAAAAAAATGCCTTTGGATTTTGATATGATCACGCACGAAGTGATGCATATCGTACAATCTTACCCAAATGGAAGCGGACCTGGCTGGCTAACGGAAGGGATCGCAGATTATGTTCGGTCAGAATATGGAATTGCGAATGCTGAAGGTGGCTGGTCTCTGCCAGATTATAATGAAAAAGCGCACTATACCAATGCTTATCGAATTACAGCCAGATTTCTGATCTGGGTAGAAAAAAATTATGATAAAAAACTGGTGAAAAAACTAGATAAGCACCTGCGTGAAAAAACTTATAAACCTGAATTATGGACGGAATATACCGGTCATAGCGTAGATGAATTATGGGCTGAGTATAGCCAGGACCCATCATTGTCATAATTTGAAAATCATGTAATAATTAAAAGATTATAATTTGAAGAATCTGAATAAAATCTGCATTTCCGTTTTTCTAATGCTGTTCGCTATTTCAGCGCAGGCAAAGACCATTAAACTATCATCTCCAGATGGAAATTTAAAAGTGGAAATTGAAGTCGGCGAGCAGCTTTATTATTCTGTTTTTCTAAAAGATCAGCCGGTATTTACCAAAAATCGAATTCAGCTTCAACTACGAAATGAAATTCTTGGCGAAAAGCCAAAATTAAGGGGTACAGAAAAAGATCAGGTTTCTGAAAGTTTCAGCCCCGTTGTACCGCTTAAATTTTCTGAAATTAAAAACGAATACCATCTTGTTCGACTGAATTTTAAGAATGATTTTTCAGTTGAATTCCGGGCGTATAATGACGGATTTGCCTATCGGTTTATACTGAATAAACCAGGCAACATTGAAGTTCTGGACGAAGTAGTAGAACTAAACATGGCACAGCCTGGAACGGCGCATCTTCAGCAAACCGGATCCTTTAAAACGTCCTACGAAAATCCGTACACTCATTTAAATACTGCTGAATTCAATTCAGAAACTGAAATGGCGACCTTGCCGGTTCTTATCGAGTCCGGAAAGATCAATGTACTTATTTCAGAATCTGATCTTCGGGATTATCCAGCCATATTTTTAAAAGGAAATTCGAAAGATTATTTAAAAGCAGTTTTTCCAAAGGTTCCGTTAGAATTTGGAGATGACGGCGACCGTAGCGTTAAGATCACAAAAGAAGCTGATTATATCGCGAAAACAGAAGGTACCAGGAATCTGCCATGGCGATATTTCGTGATTTCTGAAGATGATGCTGCCATTGTCAAAAACACTATGACTGCTAAACTTGCAGAAAAGTCAAAATTACAGGATACCCATTGGATCCGTCCCGGGCAGGTGAGCTGGGAGTGGTGGAATGGTGCATCGCCTTATAATGTAGATTTTGTCTCAGGTTTCAATGAAGAAACCTATAAGTATTTTATAGATTTCGCTTCGGAATTTGGTATTTCCTATATCATCATGGATGAAGGATGGGCAAAATCTACTACCGATCCTTATACTCCCAATCCGGATATTGATCTTTTTGAATTGATCGAATACGGAAAGAATAAAAATGTGGATATTGTGCTGTGGCTTACCTGGCTTACAGTAGATAAGAATATGGAGTTGTTCGAAAAATTCCACGAATGGGGAATTGCCGGGGTAAAAATCGATTTTATGGATCGCAGCGACCAGTGGATGGTCAATTATTATGAAAAAGTAGCGAAAAAAGCTGCCGAGCATGAGATGTTCGTAGATTTTCATGGTTCTTTCAAACCTGCCGGCCTGGAATATAGCTACCCGAACATTCTTTCTTATGAAGGGGTTCTGGGCATGGAGCAAATGGGAAGGGCAAAGCCTGAAAACAGCATCTATTTTCCGTTTATGAGAAATGCGGTCGGCGCAATGGATTATACTCCGGGCGCGATGATCAGCATGCAGCCCGAATATTATTTCAGCAGAAGGCCAAATTCGGCATCAATAGGAACAAGGGCTTATCAAATGGCACTTTTCGTGGTTTTTGAAAGCGGTCTTCAGATGCTTGCCGATAATCCTACCAACTATTATAAAAACCGGGATTGTACCCAATTCATTACTTCTGTTCCTACCACCTGGGATGAAACCATTGTTTTAAATGCGGAAATTGGTATGAATGTGATCGTCGCCAAACGTAAAGGAAACCAATGGTTTATTGGCGGAATGAATGGCACCGACCAGGACCAGGATTTCGAGATCGATTTTGATTTCCTTTCAGAAGGAAAAGGCTATACGATGACTTCTTTTGAAGACGGGATGAATTCCGCGAGACAGGCAATGGATTATAAAAAGATAAATAAAGAATTAGACTTAAATACACATTATAAAATCAAGATGGTTCGGAATGGCGGCTGGGCAGCAGTCATTTCCGAAGTGGAATAATTATTAGAATGAAAAGAAGATTATTTATACAGAATACGGCACTTGCAGGAGGACTGGCAATGTTGAATCCTCTGGAGATGATCGGTGGAAATCCGGTTTTTGGATCAAAAGATTTCCCGATCGTTCGTGTGGCAGAAAGTGAAAGAAATTTCCAGAGCAAGGTGATCGAAAAGGCGATCAAGGAATTTCAGAAGAATGTAAAAGATGAAGAGTTGGGATGGCTATTCAATAATTGCTTTCCAAATACTCTAGATACCACGGTTACTTATACCGAAAAGAATGGAAAGCCTGACACTTACGTAATCACGGGTGACATCGATGCTATGTGGCTTCGAGATAGTTCTGCCCAGGTTTGGCCATATATGGCTTTCGCTGGTGAGGATAAAAAATTACAGAACCTGATAGCTGGTGTGGTAAATCGCCAGACGAGCTATATTCTGAAAGACCCGTATGCCAATGCTTTTTACGATGATCCGACCAAAGTTGGAGAATGGGCGAGTGATTTGACCGATATGAAACCGGGAGTTCACGAACGTAAATGGGAGATCGATTCGCTGTGTTATCCAATTAGGCTGGGATACAATTACTGGAAAACTACCGGCGATACCAGTCCATTTGATGAAGACTGGCAAAAAGCGATGAAATCTATTTTATCCGTTTTCAAGGATCAGCAGCAAAAAGAAGATCGCGGGGAGTACTCTTTTATGAGGGAAACGCCACATGCAACAGATACGCGTGCTTTGAGAGGTTATGGTTATCCTGTGAATCCAGTTGGACTGATCTGTTCGGCATTTAGGCCTAGTGATGATGCGACAGTATTTTCATTTTTAGTTCCTTCCAATTTCTTTGCCGTGGTGAGCCTGAACCAGGCTGCAGAAATGTTGAGAGAGCTTTCGGGAGATAGCGAAACCGCTTCAGAAATGGAAAGCTTAAGCAAAGAAGTGGAAAATGCGTTGCATGAATATGCGATCGTTGAGCATGAAAAATACGGAAAGATCTATGCTTTTGAAATCGATGGCTTCGGAAATAAACTGATGATGGATGATGCCAATGTGCCAAGTTTATTATCGCTGCCTTACCTCGATGCGATCACGCATGATGATGAAGTGTACGAGAATACCAGAAAATTCATCTGGTCTGAAGACAATCCGTTTTTCTTCCGCGGTAAAGCTGCTGAAGGTATTGGCGGACCGCACGTGGGAATGGATATGATCTGGCCAATGTCTCTTACCATGAAAGGTTTAACCAGCCTTGATCATGACGAGATCAAAAAATGTACTGAGACATTAAAGAATACTCATGGTGAAACCGGGTTCATGCATGAATCTTTTCATAAGGATGATCCAAAGAACTTTTCTCGTTCCTGGTTTGCCTGGGCCAATACACTTTTCGGAGAATTTCTTTGGAAGACCTATAAGGAGAACCCGGAACTTTTAACTTAAACCAACCCTACTAAACCGAATCGAAAATCTAAACACCATAAAAAGACAAAGCAAAATGCCAATAGCCATTGGAGTTGATATAGGAGGAAGTCACATTAGCAGTGCGGCTGTTGATATGGAGAAGTCGGAAATCATTCCCGGCTCCTACTTTCATGGCGACGTGAACAATAAGGCCTCAAAAGAAGAAATTTTCAAGAACTGGTCTAGGGTCATCAATCAGAGTATTGAGCCGGTAAAAGATCAGGAAATCCTGGGTGTGGGAATAGCCATGCCAGGACCTTTCAGATATAAAGAGGGTGTTGCCCTTTTTGAAAGAAATGACAAATATGAGAGCCTTTACGGGGTTTCGGTAAAAGAAGAGCTTCCGCACTATTTTTCAAAAGAATTGCCCATTCGTTTTTTAAATGACGCGACTTCTTTTGGAGTAGGAGGAACGCTTATTAACAGGACCAAAAACAGTCACCGTGTGGTTGCGATCACTCTGGGAACCGGTTTTGGTGCCGCATTCTTAGAAGACAACATTCCGCTTGTCAATCAAAAAGATGTGCCGGAAGACGGTTGTCTTTGGGACAAGGATTTCCAGGACGGCATCGCTGACGATTATTTTTCCACGCGCTGGTTCATTTCAAAATATCAGCAGATCTCTGGAAAAAATGGAGTAGGCGGCGTGAAGGACCTGGTTAAGAACAAGAAAATTGATACTACCGAAATATTTGAGGAATTTGCTGAAAACATGAGCAATTTCCTTTTGCCGCATCTTCAGAATTTTGATGCTGATCTCCTTGTTTTAGGCGGAAGCATTGCCAAATCGCATGATCTGTTCATGCCTTCTGTCTTGAAGAAGTGGAAAAGCAATAATCGCGAGGTTCCTGTGGCAATTGTTGAAAATACCGAAGAAGCCGGGATAATTGGTTCTTCTTACCTTTTCAATGAACCGTTCTGGAACAAGATCAAAAATAATTTACCTGCTATTTAAACTGAATTAGAAAAATGAAAAAATTAAACTTTATCATTCTGGCGCTAGTATGTTTTAATATTACACAAGCCCAGAAAACTATACTGGAAAAGGTAGAGAATCCGGTAGATTATGTGAATCCGCTGATGGGGACCGATTCGAGCCCTGGATTATCAAATGGTAATACGTATCCTGCCGTGGCAGTGCCATGGGGAATGAACTTCTGGACGCCGCAAACCGGGCCAATGGGTCATGGTTGGGCATATACCTATGATGCTGAAAAGATCCGCGGTTTCAAGCAGACTCACCAGCCATCTCCCTGGATGAACGATTATGGTCAGTTTTCATTGATGCCTGTGACTGGCGGAATGAAATTCAATCAGGATGATCGCGCCAGCTGGTTCTCACATAAAGCGGAAGTTTCTACTCCGTATTACTACAAGGTTTATCTGGCAGATCATGATGTGACTGTGGAATTAACACCAACTGAGCGTGCGGCACAATTCAAATTTACTTTTCCTGAATCTGACAGTTCATACGTAGTGATCGATCCTTTTGATAAGGGATCTTATGTAAAAGTGATTCCTGAGGAAAACAAGATCATCGGGTACACCACGAAATATGCCCGTGGAAAACTGACAGATTTTAAGAACTATTTCGTTATTCAGTTTGATAAGCCTTTTGATAATATAAATACCTGGGAAGGGGAGAACCTTGCAAAGGGTCAGGCCGAGATGGAAGCTGATCATGCCGGAGCTATTGTAGGTTTTAAAACCAAAGATGGTGAAGTGATCAATGCAAAAGTGGCATCTTCTTTCATCAGTTTTGAGCAGGCGGAATTGAACCTGGACAGAGAGATCGCTTCAAATGATTTTGAAACAACCAAGCAAAAAGCCCGTGATCTGTGGAATGAAAAATTAGGACGGATTGAAGTAGGCGGTGGAACCGTGGAACAATTTCAAACATTCTATTCCTGTTTATACAGAACATTATTCTTTCCGAATAAATTATACGAGATCAACAAAGACGACGAGATCGTTCACTGGAGCCCTTATAACGGTAAGATCCTTCCTGGATATATGTTCGCCGGTACTGGTTTCTGGGATACTTTCCGCGCCTTGTATCCATTCTTAAATCTTGCCTACCCTTCTATCAATAAAGAAATGCAGGCGGGTCTGGCTAATGATTTTAAAGAAGGTGGCTGGTTACCGGAATGGTCGAGCCCGGGTTACGCCAATATCATGGTGGGTAACAACTCCGCCTCTGTAGTGGCCGATGCTTATATCAAAGGTCTTAGAGGTTATGATACGGAAACCCTTTGGGATGCGCTCGTAAACGGTGCCAACAATGAAGGGCCAATGACGGCCGTTGGGCGTGCCGGAGCTCCATACTACAACGATCTTGGTTATGTGCCTTACGATGTGGGCGTGAATGAAAGTGCTGCCCGAACGCTGGAGTATGCATATGACGATTTTGCGATCTATCAATTCGGAAAAGCGATCGGGAAACCGAAAAAAGAGATCGAGATCTACAAAGAGCGCAGTATGAATTATAAAAATCTTTTCGATCCAGGCTACGGATTGATGCGCGGAAAAAATGAAGATGGCAGTTGGCAGGAAGATTTCAATCCGTTCAAATGGGGGAATCCTTTTACTGAGGGGAACAGCTGGCACTATAGCTGGTCGGTTTTTCACGATGTTCAGGGACTTGTTGATCTGATTGGCGGAAAAGAGAAATTCGTTCAGAAACTGGATTCGGTTTTCTCCATGCCCCCAGTTTTTGATGAAAGTGTTTATGGCGGAGTGATCCACGAGATTCGTGAAATGCAGATCGCCGATATGGGACAGTATGCCCACGGAAATCAGCCAATTCAGCATATGATCTATTTATACAATTATGCCGGAGCGCCATGGAAAACTCAGAAATGGGTTAGAGAAACCATGGACAGGATGTATATGGCAACTCCAGATGGGTATTGTGGTGACGAGGATAACGGGCAAACTTCAGCCTGGTATGTGTTTTCAGCAATGGGATTCTATCCGGTAACACCGGCGGTAGATCAGTACGTTTTGGGAGCGCCTTTGTTTAAATATATCACGATCAACCTGGAAAACGGAAAGAAGGTACAGATCAATGCGCCTGAAAATTCAGATAAGAATATCTACATTCAGAAGATGACCGTAAACGGAAAAGTGTACGATAAGAACTATCTGGAACATTCCGAATTAATGAAGGGAGCGACCATAAAATATGAAATGGGACCAGAGCCAAACAAACAACGTGGAACTAAAAAAGAAGACTTCCCGTATTCTTTTTCAACAGCTAACGATTAAGTAAATGGATCAAAATCAAAATAAATCTTACCGAACTGCCTTTATATTTTTAACCGTCCTGTTTTTCCTTTGGGGATTCATTACGGTACTGGTAGATTCGTTAATTCCAAGACTCAAAGAAGTCTTTACCTTAAGTTATTTCCAGGCCGGAATGGTGCAATTTGCCTTTTTCGGAGCCTATTTCGTCTTATCGATCCCGGCGGGATATATCCTTTCAAAAATTGGTTATAAACGCGGAATTATTCTGGGGCTGGTTACAATGGGAGTGGGCTGCCTGCTTTTTTACCCGGCGGCATCTATGCGCGTTTTCGGAATATTCATGCTGGCTTATTTTATGCTGGCCGCGGGAATTACCGTATTGCAGGTAGCGGCAAATCCATATGTCACCGTACTTGGTCCGGAAAGGACGGCATCAAGCCGATTAAATTTATCTCAGGCATTTAATTCTCTGGGAACTGCTATCGCTCCGGCGATCGGGGCATTATTTATTCTGAAGGATAAAGTGATGACCACTGGTGAGATTGAAGCCCTTGGAGAAGCAGCCCGTACCGATTACTATATCAACGAAGCGGCAGCAGTCCAGGTTCCGTTTCTTGGAATTGCAGCATTTATCGGGGTAATTGCCTTAGTGTTCGTATTTGTGAATCTTCCGAAGATCGGGGATACCGCGGCGTCAAACGATTATCGCGGAGTCCTCAAAAACCGTAATTTGATGATGGGAGCGCTTGGGATCTTCTTTTATGTAGGAGCCGAAGTTGCTTTAGGGAGTTATATGGTAAATTATTTCCTGACGCTCAATCTCGCTGAAACAGTACGAAACACTCCTTTTATGGAAACTATAGCTGAATGGGTTCTAAGTTCGGGAATCACCACTTCCAGCGATATGGCGGTAGTAGGGGTTTTTGTAACTTTCTACTGGACGGGTGCGATGATCGGTAGATTCATAGGTTCGTATTTAACCAAATTGATCAATCCGGCGAAAGTTCTTTTAGGTTTCGCATTGGGTGCGGTAGCGATGATCCTGATCTCCTCGATGTCTACAGGACTGGTGGCGATGTGGACACTTATCGCCGTGGGGCTTTTCAACTCGATCATGTTCCCGACGATTTTCAGTCTGGCGCTGGATGGTCTCGGAAACGATAAACCCCAGGGATCTGGAATACTTTGTACCATGATCGTTGGAGGAGCGGTGATCCCGCCAACTTTTGGCTATTTAACCGATTCATACGGATTTGATATCGCGTTCCTGATCGTAATCGTGAGTTATGCCTATATTTTCTTCTACGGATTGAAGAACAAATCGAGAGAAGTAGCTATTTAAGTATATTTCAATATGAATTTCAAAAAAATACTGTTTGTGGCCGCTGTTATTTTCTGCGGAATACATTCCGAAGCACAGAATAACCCGGTTTTTCCGGGTTGGTATGCAGATCCTGAAGGAACCGTTTTTGACGGCAAATACTGGATATATCCAACCTATTCTGCACCATATGAAAAGCAGGTTTTCATGGACGCGTTTTCTTCAGATGACCTGGTAAATTGGGAATATCATCACCGAATCATCGATACTTCCGAAGTTAAATGGGCTGAAAAAGCCATGTGGGCTCCGGCGATCATTTCCAAAGAAGATAAATATTACCTGTTCTTTGCCGCGAATGATATCCAGAGCGATGAGGAGTTAGGCGGAATTGGAGTCGCGGTTGCCGATCAGCCTCAGGGACCTTTTAAAGATCTTTTGGGTGAACCGCTGATTGGGAAATTTCACAATGGAGCACAGCCAATAGACCAGTTCGTATACAAGGACGGCGATGATTATTACATGTTTTACGGCGGATGGAGACATTGCAACGTTGCCAAGATGAATGATGATTTTACCGATTTTGTTCCTTTTGAAGACGGAACCGTTTTTAAAGAAGTAACTCCAGATAAATATGTGGAAGGTCCATTCATGTTTAAGCGCGACGGGAAATATTACTTCATGTGGTCTGAAGGTGGCTGGACAGGACCGGATTATAGCGTGGCTTACGCCATTGCCGATTCTCCTTTGGGACCTTTCGAAAGAGTGGGAACTATTCTGAAACAGGATATGAATATCGCGACTGGTGCCGGGCATCATTCCATAATTCAGAATCCTGATAATGATGATTATTATATTGTATATCACCGCAGACCACTAACCGAAACCGATGGGAACTCAAGAGTTACCTGTATTGAAAGAATGTATTTCGATGAAGACGGTTTTATCAAGCCGGTTATCATTACCAACGAAGGCGTGGACCTTACTAAAGAAAAATAAACGATTAGAATTACTATGAAAAAGAATTTCGGAACGATTGCAGGATCACTTGCCATCCTTTCAGCATTGCTATTTAATACGAATACTTCTGCGCAGGAAAATCAGGATTTTGCCCAGTATGTAGACCCGATGATCGGGACTGCAAAAATGGGGCATACGTATCCCGGAGCTACTGTGCCTTTTGGAAGTATTCAGTTAAGTCCCGATACCGATACAATTCCGTATGCAGTAGACGGGCACTACAATCCTGATGTTTATAAATATTGCGCTGGCTACCAGTATGACGATAACACCATCGTAGGTTTCAGTCATACACATTTCAGCGGAACCGGGCATTCCGATCTTGGAGATTTCCTGATCATGCCGACAACAGGCGATCTGAAACTGAATCCCGGAACAGAGTCCGATCCGGAAAGTGGTTATCGCAGCAGGTTTTCTCATGATCGCGAAACAGCTGAAGCGGGATATTACAGCGTGATGCTGGACGATTATAATATTAAAGCTGAAATGACCGCTTCTACCCGTGTGGGAATGCATCGGTATACTTTTCCGGAAGGAAAGGAAAGCCATTTGGTTTTTGACCTGATGCATGGAATCTACAATTACGAAGATAAAAACGTATGGACGTTCGTTCGTGTTGAAAATGATACGCTGGTCACCGGTTATCGCCAGACCAATGGCTGGGCAAGAACCAGAAAAGTGTATTTCGCCATGTCTTTCAATAAACCGATCAAGGAATACGGAAGAGAGCGATACGACAAACAGCCTTATCGTGGTTTCTGGGGAAAATTTGATCAGGCGCATAACTTCCCGGAGATTGCCGGAGAGCAGATCAGGATGTGGTTCGACTTTGATACTTCGGAACCTTTGGAGGTAAAACTGGCAATTTCGCCGGTGAGTACTGAGGGAGCCATTCAGAATATGAAGGAGGAAATTCCGGGATGGAATTTTGATGAGGTTCGCCAGCAGGCAAGAGACACCTGGAATAAAGAACTTTCAAAAGTGGATATTTCCGAAGAAGACCAGGAAGAAAAGGTCAACTTTTATACAGCAATGTACCACGCTTTCTTAGGCCCGACTGAATATATGGATACCGATGGCCAATACATGGGAATTGACAGGAATCGTCATCAGGCTGATGGTTTTACCAATTATACCAGTTTTTCATTTTGGGATACCTACCGTGCACTGCATCCGCTTTTCAATGTGTTACAACCTGAAAGAAATCAGGATATGGTGCAGGCGATGATGGCTCATTATGATCAGAGTGTGCATTCCATGCTTCCGGTTTGGTCGCATTATGGGAATGAGAACTGGTGTATGATCGGGTATCACAGTGCTTCGGTAATTGCTGATGCGATCGTAAAGGGTAATGCCGATTTTGATCATGAACATGCTCTTGACGCCATGGTAAATACGGCAAAAACCGGCTATTATGACGGACTCCAATATTACATGGATATGGGTTATGTTCCTGAAGATAAAAATGGTGCATCTGTTTCTAAAACTTTGGAATATGCTTATGATGACTGGGCAATCGCTCAGGCTGCGAAGAAGATCGGAAATGATGAGGTTTATGAAGAATTCATGAAAAGATCTGAAAATTATAAGAATGTTTACGATCCGAAATCTGGATTTATGCGCCCAAAATTGAGCGATGGTACTTTCAAAAAAGAATTTGATGAACTGAATACCCATGGCCAGGGTTATATTGAAGGAAATTCCTGGAATTATAGTTTGTATGTTCCACATGCTCCTGCAGAAATGATTGAGATGATGGGCGGGAAAGACCAGTTTTCGCAACACCTGGATTCCCTGTTTACCATGGAATTACCCGATAAGTATTTTGAGAATACAGAAGATATTTCCCGTGAAGGAATTATCGGGAATTATGTACATGGAAATGAGCCTTCTCACCATGTCGCTTATTTGTATGACTGGACGAATGAGCCGTGGAAAGCCCAGGACAAGATCAGGATGATTCTTAAAATGAAGTATATGAACGGTGCTGATGGTTTAAGCGGAAATGATGATTTTGGCCAGATGAGCGCCTGGTATATCTTCAGTACGCTGGGATTTTATCCGGTAGCTCCGGGATCGGTAGATTACGCGATCGGGAGTCCCGCGATCAGTGAAGCGACATTGAATCTTGATAACGGCAAGAAATTTACCGTGATCGCCAAAAACCAGAGCGATAAAAATGTCTACGTGAAAAAGGTGGAACTGAATGGAAAAGAGCTTACCGAACCTTTTATTCAGCATGATGATATAATGAATGGTGGAGAATTGAAGTTCTGGATGAGCAGTAAACCAAACAAGCAGTTGTTTGTAAAATAATAAATGCGGATATTATAAGGAATTAAAATAACCAACATGAAATTATCGAAACCCAGAGTACGACTAGCCTTAGTTCTCATATCACTGGCACTTTTCACAAGCTGCCAGCAGGAAAAAAAGGAAAGTGTACCCTGGGTTTCTTTATTTGATGATAATGACCTTTCAGGTTGGGACCAAAAAGGAGGTGAAGCAAAGTATGAGGTGAAAGACAGGACGATCATAGGTTCTACCGTTCATGGTACACCTAATTCGTTTTTAACCACCGAAAAGAATTATGGTGATTTCATACTGGAATTAGATTTTAAGGTTGATTCTACCATGAATTCCGGAATACAAATTCGAAGTAACAGCCTTCCTCAATATCAAAATGGAAGAGTTCACGGTTACCAGGTAGAGATCGACCCCAGCGATAGAGCATGGAGCGGCGGTATCTATGATGAAGGTCGTCGAGGCTGGCTGTATTCTTTGGAAAATGATTCAGAAGCGCAAAAAGCTTTCAGGCAAAACGAATGGAATCACTATCGAATTGAAGCGATTGGGGATACCATCAAAACCTGGGTGAATGAAACTCCTACAGCTTTTTTAATTGATGATAAAACTTCGGAAGGATTTATAGCTCTTCAGGTACATTCCATTTCTGACGAGGATGAAGCCGGAAAGCAGATCATGTGGAAGAACATTAGAATTCTTACTGACAGCCTTCAGAAATATTCGAAAAAAAGTCCGCTGGAGCCGAAAATGACCAAAAATCAACTGACTTCAGATGAAGCGAATAATGGTTGGGAATTGCTTTGGGATGGTAAAACAACTAATGGCTGGCGTGGAGCGAGGCTGGATAAATTTCCCGAGAAAGGATGGGTGATGGAAGATGGGAACCTGATCGTTCTGGCAAGTGGCGGTGAAGAATCTACGGCCGGTGGAGATATCGTGACCGATACTGTTTATGGCGATTTTGAATTGAAAGTCGATTTTAAAATAACGAAAGGTGCCAATAGCGGGATAAAATATTACGTTGATACCGATCTGAACAAAGGTCCGGGGTCTTCTATAGGCCTGGAGTATCAAATTCTAGACGATGACAACCATCCTGATGCAAAACTTGGGAATCATGAAGGCAGCAGAACGGTGGCTTCCCTTTACGATCTGATTCAGGCAGACCCTGAAAAGCCGATCAACCCGATTGGAGAGTGGAACACGGCTCATATCATTTCTAAGGAAGGTCATGTGGAACATTGGCTAAATGGCGTAAAAGTACTGGAGTACGAAAGAGGTTCCGAAGAATTCAGAAAACTGGTTTCTGAAAGTAAATATGATAAATGGCCAAATTTCGGGGAACTTGAAAAAGGCCGAATTTTACTACAGGACCACGGTAATCGTGTGGCTTTCAGAAATATTAAAATCAAGCAACTTTAATTTCCGCAGTTATGACTTCAAGAAGAGATTTTATTACGAAAACGTTTTTGGGAAGTGCTGCGATGATCGCTGGCAGTTCTGTAATGGGAATGACGGCTAGTAGTTACCGAAATATAATTGGCTCTAATGACCGGTTGAATGTGGCAATTGCCGGACTGGGAAGAAGACTTGGCGGATACTACGAACCAATTTCATTAAAATCCTCCAATGTTCGGCTCGCTTATTTATGCGATGTGATGAAAAGTCAGCGGGAGCGCGCTTTAGATGAATTTGCCACTAGAATAGATTATTCGCCGAAACTGGAAAATGATATCCGTAAGGTGATCGACGATAAGAACGTGGATATCCTGATCAATGCTACTCCAGATCACTGGCATACTCCGGGATCGATCATGGCCATGAAGGGCGACAAACATGTGTATGTTGAAAAACCCTGTAGCCATAATATGATGGAAAATGAGATGCTGGTGGAAGCTGCTAAAAAATTTGATAAAGTGGTGCAAATGGGTAATCAGCAGCGATCTTCAGATCATACGATAGAGATCATCAGGGAAATTCATGATGGCGTGATTGGGAAGCCTTATAAAGCTATTGCTTTCTACACCAATTCAAGGGGAGAAGTGCCTGTTCAGAAAAAAGCTAAGGTACCTGAAGGTCTCGACTGGGAGCTTTTCCAGGGGCCTGCAACCAGGAGAGATTATACCGAAGAAACCTGGGATTATAACTGGCACTGGTATGGTTGGAATTACGGTACTGCGGAAGCTGGTAATAATGGAACCCACGAAATGGATATTGCGAGATGGGCGCTTCAGGTGGATTTTCCAAATTATGTAGAAGTTGAAGCTGAAAAAAGACATTTTAAGGATGATGGCTGGGAAATGTACGATAGTATGGAAGCGACCTTTAAGTTTGAAGATGATAAGATCATTCAATGGGATGGGCAGAGTCGCAATGGGTATCAGACCTATGGTGCAGGACGTGGAACGATTATCTACGGAACCGATGGAAGTGTTTTTGTAGATCGTGAAAAGTATATTCTGAAAGACCGTAGCGGGAATGTCATTCGCGAAGTCAATTCAGCTTCAAAAGAATCCGGAACAGCTCTTGGTGGAGGTGGAGATGTGACTACCGCACACATGGTCAATTTCTTTGATACCATTCGTGGTAAGGCCAAATTAGCAGCACCAATAGATGATGCAAGCGTTTCCATGGCGATGGTACATTATGCGAATATGGCCTATCGTTCAGGCAAAAAATTTTCTGTAGATAGCCATTCAGGAAAAGTTTTGGATGAAGAGGTGATGAAATTCTGGTCACGTGAGTACGCTGATGGTTGGAAACCTGAAGTTTAAAAAGTCAGAATAATTCATTCTGAAAATTAATAGCTTTAGATGAAAAGAAGAGATTTTGTAATAAAAAGCGGAATGGCGTCTCTGGCCCTGGCTTCTAGTACATCGGTTCTGGCAAGGATCAATACGTTTGAAAATAAAAATGATACGATCAATGTTGGGGTTATTGGGACTGGGAGTCGCGGTAACGGAATGATCCCCTTCATCAACGAAATACCGAATTTAAAAGTAGTATCCTGTTGTGATATTTTGCCTTCTCATCTAGCTGAAGGTATTAAACGAGCCGAAGGCAATCCAAAGGGATATTCAGATTATCGGAAGTTGCTTGAAAATAAGAATATCGATGCGATCTACATGGCGACACCTTTTAATACACATTCTGAAATAGGAATCGCTTCCCTACAGGCGGGTAAGCATGTTTATGGTGAAAAGACTATGGCTAAAGGTTACGATGGAATAAAAGATCTCGTGGCTGCCAAACCTGAAAATCTGATCTACCAAACGGGGCATCAGTATCACAGCTCGCGATTATATACACATGTTGTAGACCTGATCAAAAATGGAAAAGTCGGCGAAATCAGTTCTTTTCAATGCCAGTGGAATCGCTTTGGCGACTGGCGAAGACCGGTTCCAAGTCCGGATCTGGAGAAATTGATCAACTGGAGGATGTATAAGGAATATAGTGGCGGACTCGTTGCTGAATTATGCTCTCACCAGATCGATTTTGTGAATTGGGTATTAGATGCCACGCCAAAGCAGGTAATGGGTACCGGAGGAATTGATTACTGGAAGGATGGCCGCGAAACTTATGATAATATTCACCTGATCTATAGCTATCCAAATGGAGTAGAAGCAAAATTCACCTGCCTGACTACCAATGCCAAAGATGATTACCAGATTAAGGTGATCGGCAGCAAGGGAACGATTATCCTGGATTATACGCAGGCCTGGTTCTATCCTGAAGGTAATTATGATCGGAAATTAGGCGAAGTTGACGGTGTTTCCGGAGCAACTGTTCAATGGGAAGAAGGCAAAGGAATTCCAATTCATGTAAATCATGCCGACCCAAGCAAACAGGCATTAATGGATTTTCGGGATAGTATCATGAATAACCAGCAACCACTGTCAAATGAGATCACCGGGGCGAAAACTGCCGTTGCTGTTCAGATGGCTTTAGATGCGATGTATGAAAATAAGATCGTGGAATGGAATTCTGACTATGATCGGTGGCTGAGCTAATAATTCAGTATTCTAATTAAGATTTCTTTAAATATTTATTGCTTTTTTTAAGAAAATCTTGGTAATTTATATTTAATTATTATTTTAGCTAAAACGTTTTAGTTACAACAATTTCAATATATGTCTTTTCAAATTATAGAGCAGTCTCCTAAATATGATGTGATCATCGTAGGATCTGGAGCTGGAGGCGGAATGGCAGCCAAAATTTTAGCCGATAAAGGTTTTAAAATAGCCATTTTAGAAGCCGGTCCTGATTTTGACCCCAAAAATCCTGAGCAACGTACACAACTTCGCTGGCCTTATGAATCTCCCAGAAGAGGAGCTTCTACTGTTAGGCCTTTTGGTGATTTTGATATGGCTTATGGAGGCTGGGAACTTGATGGAGAACCTTATACAAAAGAGTGGGGAACCGAGTTCGATTGGTTTCGCTCAAGAATGGTTGGAGGAAGAACCAATCACTGGGGACGTATTTCCCTGAGATTCGGTCCGCTTGATTTTAAAAGAAAAGATTTTGATGGAAAAGGAGATAACTGGCCTATCGGTTATGACGATGTAAAGCCTTATTATGACAAGGTTGATAAAATGATCGGTGTTTTCGGAACAAAAGAAAATATTCCGAATGAACCAGACGGTTATTTCTTACCACCTCCAAAACCAAGATTACACGAACTATACATCAAAAGAGGAGCAGATAAAGTTGGAATACCAATGATCCCCTCACGTTTATCAATTTTGACCAAGCGTGTAAATAAGGAACGCGGTGCCTGTTTTTTCTGTAGTCAGTGTTCCAGGTCCTGTACGGTTTATGGAGATTTTTCCTCCTCTTCCGTATTGGTGAAACCGGCCAAAGAAACCGGCAACGTAGATCTTTACGTGAATGCCATGGTACGCGAGGTAACCACAGACGGTGAAGGGAAAGCAACTGGTGTGCACTATATCAGTAAAGAAGATCAGAAGGATTATCATATCAAAGGGAAAGTGGTTATTCTTGCAGCAAGTGCCTGTAGTTCAGCCCGAATTCTGCTGAATTCAAAATCAGCAATTCACCCAAACGGACTGGCAAATTCTAGCGATGTGGTAGGGCGATACCTTCACGATTCTACCGGTGCTTCAAGAATGGGATTTGTTCCGCAGTTGATGGATCGAAAAAGATATAATGAAGATGGAGTTGGTGGAATGCACCTGTATACTCCATGGTGGCTTAATGATGATAAAAGTTTAGGTTTCACCCGTGGTTATCACATAGAATACTGGGGAGGAATGGGAATGCCCTCTTATGGTTTTGGTTTCAATACCCAGGCCATGAACTCTCTCGTTCCTGGTTTAAGTGGAGCTGCTAAAAGTTCTGGTGGTTATGGCGTTGGATTGATGGAAGATGTGAAACGATTCTATGGTTCAACTATTGGGATGGCAGGTCGTGGAGAAAGTATTCCGCGTGCAGATAACCGCTGTACAATAGATAATAACCAGGTCGACAAATTCGGAATTCCGGTATTGAAGTTCAATTACAAGTGGAGTGACGAAGAAGTGAAGCAGGCTGCACACATGCAGGATACTTTTGAAGAGATCATTGAATCCATGGGCGGGATCGCTCTTGGGAATAAACCAGGAAAAGAATCGAATTACGGACTTGAAAATCCTGGAAGGATCATTCATGAAGTGGGAACTACAAGAATGGGAGATGACCCGAAATCTTCGGTTTTGAACAGGTACAATCAGGCACACGATGTTTCCAATCTTTTCGTGATGGATGGTGGAGCATTTGTATCTCAGGCCGATAAGAATCCAACCTGGACGATACTGGCACTGGCCTGGAGAGCTTCAGATTATCTTGCAAAGGAAATGAAAAAAGGAACCGTTTAATTTATCGAATTATGGATAGAAGAGAATCACTCAAAACATTAATAATCGGTGGTGCCGGTTCAGGCCTTCTTATGAGTTGCCGCTTGGAAAATGGAGAAGAAGTTAAGGAGTTAACCGATATTAAAGAGAATAAACTCTACTACGGAAGAACTGGCCCGGAAGCAGAACGCGATGAAAAGTTGCTATCAGAAGATTTTTATTCCGAAGAAGAAATGGCGACCATTCTGGTTCTGGCAGATATCATTATTCCTGGAGATGGAGAATACCCTGCGGCTTCGAAAACCGGAGTTGGAGAATTTATTGAGTTTATCACCAAAGATCTTCCGGAACATAAGATACCGATGCGTGGAGGGTTAAGATGGCTGAAAACAGAAAGCAATAAGAGATTTAATCAGAATTTTACAGATCTGAGCCAGGAGAATCAGCTGGCAATAGTTGATGATATCGCATACCCTTCGGAAGTGAAACCAGAACTATCTCAGGGCGCTGTCTTTTTTAACCGAATCAGAAACCTGGTGACGACGGGTTATTTTACCAGTAAAGAAGGCATTGAATACCTTGGTTATGTAGGTAATAAGCCGAATGTTTGGGATGGTGTTCCACAGGACGTGCTGGAAAAGCATGGTCTCGCTTATGACGAGAAAATGTTGAAACAATCTATTAAGCCTGAAGAGCGGAATGATATTGAGACCTGGGAGAATTACGAGGTCTAAGACTGAAGCCCGTGAAAACGGGTTTTTTTTAACCAATTTACTAAATCGATTTATGATGAGAATGAAGGAGTTTTATAAAATACTATTATTGGTTGCAATAATGCCGGTAATTTCCTGTTCAACAGATGAAACAGAACCCTCACAGCCTGAAAATCCAGATACACCAGGTGAAACTCCTTCTCAATTTCAGTATACATATAGTCAAACGGCTGATTCCCTTCAGGTCTCCTTAAAAAAGAATTATTCGGGAAGCCAGACTACCTACATTCAGAATAATACCGGTAATACTACCTTTCACTATTGGCCAAATGCTCACGTCCTGCATGTACTGATTGACGCTTATAAACGAACCGGGGATAATGAATATGCCGATCGTGCTAATTCATTACTGGAAGGCATTAAAGTGATGAATGGAGGAACCTACAACAATGTCTTTAACGATGATATGTTATGGCTGGGAAATTCCTCCATGCGCGCGTATGTAGCAACAGGAGATGAAGCGTATTTAAATGTTGCCATTGAATTATGGGATATCATAAAAACAAGCTGGAGCGATGATATATTTGGAGGAGGGATTACCTGGAAACAGGATACTCCCTATCAAAAAAATGCTGTCTCAAACGGGCCTGCAACAGTTCTGACCATGAGATTATATGATGCCACCGGTAATGAACAATACCTGGAATGGGCAAAGAAGATCTATGAGTGGGAAAAAGAAACTCTGGTTGATCCTTATTCCGGCCTTGTTTGGGATAATATTTCGATGCAAAATGGAGAAGAAGTAATTAATCGTGACTGGATCTTTACCTACAATATTGGAACCTGGATCGGTTCTGGCTTGAAACTTTATCAGGCAACTGGTGACCAGGAATATTTGGACGATGCAATTCTTTCTGCCAGATC
This sequence comes from Christiangramia flava JLT2011, assembly GCF_001951155.1. NCBI lineage: Bacteria > Pseudomonadati > Bacteroidota > Flavobacteriia > Flavobacteriales > Flavobacteriaceae > Christiangramia > Christiangramia flava. Next base: position 320,031 of record NZ_CP016359.1, on the reverse strand, counting down.
AATGACCACAAGTTTTAAACTGACTACCAACGGAATCATGAGGGACGAAGGTCAGGGTGATGGAGGATTATTCAAAGGAATTTTGGTAAGATACCTAACCCAATTGATCATGGAACCAGATGTTCCTGCAGAAGACAGTGAGTACCTTGCTGATTTTATGCAAACGAATGCTGAAACTGCATATAAGAAGGCTATCAAGCGACCGGAAATGTTCTTCAATTCTGGCTGGACAAGCAGGCCTGGTAATAATACCGATCTTACTACGCAGCTTAGCGGAATGATGCTTATCGAGGCTGCAGCTCTATTAGATTCTGAAGGATATTTCGATTAAAAATTTCAAGATAAAACATCACTTATGATTATGAAGAGAGTTCTTCTATTTCTTGCAACATGTACAATATTGATTTCATGTAAAACTGAAGTCACTTCAGAAAATGAGGCGGTAAATAGATCCGGGCAGAAAAAGCCATTCGATTACGTGAATACATTCATTGGTACTGCGCCATTAACGAATCCTGATTCGATAGGGTATACACCACCAAGAGACTGGCGGGTTTGGGCGGGACTAACATTTCCGGGTTCTTCATTACCAAATGCGATGGTCCAGCTTAGCCCAATTACCAAATTTGGTTCTGGCGCCGGTTATGAATATGAAGATAATCAGATAATTGCTTTCACTCACACCAACAAAGGTCACTGGAATTTGTGCAATATTCCTGTTTTACCGGTTTCAGAAAATGCTACATATCCGTTCAAAAGTTCTTTCGATCATCAAAATGAATCAGCTGCTCCAGGATATTACCAGGTCAAATTAGACGACTACGGAATTAATGTGGAACTTACTTCTACTTTACGCGCCGGATACCATAAATACCAGTTTCAGGAGAATGCTGAAAAGCAGATCGTATTCAAATTAGGAGAAGCGAATAACCGGGTCAATAATTGGAATATAGAACAAGTAAGTGAAAATGAAGTCAGCGGAATTCAGGATATGGGAGGTGACAAGATCTATTTTCACGCCATACTGAATGGGCCAATTGAAGAGCTTAGAAGAGTTCAGGAGAATGAGGATCAGAAGGCTTATGCCCTGATAAAATTAGGGAATTCACCTTCCGAAGTTACCATGAAAATTGGGCTTTCTTTCGTGAGTGCCGAAAATGCAAAGGAAAACCTGACGAAAGAAATTGGAGATAAGACTTTTGATGAAGTTCGCGAGGAGGCTCAAAATGTATGGACGCCTATTCTGAATGGGATTGTTGTAGATCGCGGAACCGAAAAGCAGAAACAGCTATTTTACAGTTCTTTGTATCGTACTTTTCTTTGGCCAGCATTACGAAGCGATGTTAATAATGATTTTGCCGGTCCGGGAAATCAAAAAATGAATCGTGGACACCGTTTTTATACCAATCCGTCGCTTTGGGATACCTATAGAAACAAGTTGGTAATGATGGAGATATTCCAGCCGGAAGTTACGGCAGATATTATCAAATCCTTGATCGTTCGAGGAGAAGAAAAGGGGTTCATCCCAACATTTTTTCACGGAGATCATGCTGCTTCCTTTATCACTGGATCCTATTTGCGAGGCATTAAAGATTTTGATGTGGATAAAGCATATGAATTTTTGCTGAATAACGCCTATGAAGAGGGAGGGACAAGGCCTCACATCAAAGAGTATATCGAGAAAGGATATATTTCTGATGCTGATGTGGAAAAAGCACATACCGAAACAAAATCGAATGCAGGGGTTTCTAAAACTCTTGAATATTCCTATGATGATTATTCTTTAGCGCAACTAGCAGAAAAAATGAATGATCAGGAACATTACGACGATTTGATGCAGCGTTCCCAAAATTTTGAATATGTTTTCGATAAGCAAACAAATTTCATGCGCGGCAGGCTGGAAAATGGAGAGTGGATCACACCGTTCGATTCAGAATATCCTTATTACGAATACATGTACCGGGAGGCGAACGCCTGGCAGGTATCCTTCTTTGCGCCACATGATATGCCGAAATTGGTAGAATTGTATGGCGGGAATAACGCGTTTGAGAAAAAATTAGATTCCCTGTTCACGGTAAAATGGAATCCGCAGCATATTGCCAGGAACGTGTCCAGCTTTATAGGGCAGTATTGTATAGGAAATCAGCCAGATCATGAAGCTCCTTTTTCTTATTACTTTATTGATAAACCTGGGAAATCTCAGGCTATTTTAGATACTATTCTGAATGATTTCTACGGAATTGGAGACAGCGGGCTGGCCCTTCCCGGGATGGATGATGCCGGGGAAATGTCTGCCTGGTATGTGATGACTGCTGGTGGCCTTTATTCCTTTTCAGCGACCGATCCGGAGTACCTGGTTACCGTTCCGATTTTTGATGAGGTTACCTGGAATTTACCGAATGGTAATTCGTTAAATATTAAGCATTCAGAAGGAAGGAACCTTGAAAAAATTCAATTGAATGGAAAGCAACTGGATGGATATTTTCTGTCGCACGACGAACTGGAAAATGGCGGCACGTTAATGCTGGAAACTAATTAGTCTCTTTCCGAAGCAGATTTAGTATCTTCCTCGTATGAAATTAAAAGCGCTAATTTTTACAGTATTGATACATTCGGCAGTGTTTGCACAGCAACCTGTTCGTATAGCAATAGCCGGGCTCAGTCACGGTCATGTTCACTGGGTGTTTAACCGCGAAGGAAAGAACGATATTGAGATCGTGGGGATCTATGAGGAAGATGAAGCACTAGCCAAAAAATTTCAGGAAAATTATGACTTAGACCCTTCACTTTTTTATACTGATCTGGATGAAATGCTGAAGAAAACAAAGCCGGAAGCCGTATCGGCTTTTGGAGCCATCAGCGAACATCTGCCGGTAGTAGAAGCAGCAGCGCCAAAAGGAATTCACGTAATGGTAGAAAAACCTTTGGCATTCGATTATGATGAGGCGCTTAAAATTGGAAAATTGGCGAAACAGCATAATATCAATGTAATTACCAATTTTGAAACTTCCTGGTACAGCAGCAATCAGTATGTTGGGAAGTTGCTTCAGGACGGAAAGCTGGGAGCTGTCAGGAAAGTCTGGGTGAATGACGGCCATGAAGGACCGAAGGAAATTGGAGTAGGAGAGGACTTTTTGGGGATACTTGTAGATCCTGAGAAAAATGGGGCCGGAGCTTTGGTAGATTTTGGCTGTTATGGCGCGAATCTTATAACCTGGCTAATGAAGGGAGAAAAGCCTGTTTCAGTTACCGCAATCACCAACCAGAATAAACCTGAAATTTATAAGAATGTAGATGATGAAGCCACGATCATTCTTCAGTATCCAAAAGCACAATGTGTCATCCAGGCGTCCTGGAACTGGCCATTTTCGAGGAAGGATATGACGGTCTATGGCACAAAAGGTTTCGCGACCGCTAAAGACGCGACCACTGTGATCGAAAGACTCGATGCAAAATCTTCCGAAGAAATTAAAAGCCTGGAACCACGTCCCGAACCTTATGCCGATCCGTTTTCATACCTGGCTGCAGTCGTTCAGGAAAAAATCGATCCTTCGGAAGGACTTTATGGCCTTCCAATTAACCTCACGGTAGCGCAGATCCTGGATGCCGCGATTCGCTCCGCTCAAACTGGGAAAACCATTGTTCTTTCCGAAGAATAATTACTGCTTCTTCAGTAGGATCTTGGCATTGTAAAAATTATCAGCTTCATCCAGGAATTCCATCATTTTGCCCCAATTGGCATTCGGTTCGTAATTATGGCGGTATTCCTTGGTAGTATTGATCACCAGCTCATTGCCTTCTACAGTTGCCTGACTTATAAAAGCGCCGGTTTCATTTTCCGTAGAAACGTTGAGCTTTTCCAGGCCTTCTACTACAAAGCCTTCAGGAATCTGGAACCTGATGCTATTCTTTAGGCGCCTGGGATAGGCCATGTAAATATTCTCTTTACGGTCCCGCTGTTTAGCGTTCAGCGAGATCTGCTGGCCAATAAGCCGGCCGATCTCCAAAATGTAATTGGGCCCTGCTTTTTTTATTAGGCCGTTCTCGATATCGTATTCTTCGGAAAATTCAAAGGCTTCTGTAAAGCCGTAACGGCCGGTCTTATTGATCTGGTAATCATAGTTTTCGATCCCTTCCAGGTCAAACGCCCTTGAAAGTCGCTCCTGAAAATGTTCTTTTTGTCTTTCCCTGATTTTGTCGGAAAGGGAATTCAGCTCTTTCTGAAACTGGTCTTTTTCTTTATTCTTCACCATGTCCAGGTAGCGCTCGGTCTGGAAACGATCGTAATCTTCATAGACATAATCGGCAAAATAGAGTCGGTCTTTCTGCTCTTCCGTTTTTTCATGTCCAAAAAACCGATTGACGCTGGAGACGCTCATTCCGCTGAAATCCTGGTTCAGGCTCACGCTCATATTCGCTTCGGAAACATTATCAGCTACCGTAGTGGCAGGAAGTTTTGCCAGATCGATCTGGTCGATCTTTTTGCGTTTTTGTGACGAGAGGAGGTAGATATCTGTGCCATCCAGATGCGGCGAAAAGGAACCTGCGACGCTATGCGGATCAAAATATTCAATATAAACCGGTGGCTCGGTTTTGACCTTCAACAGGGTCTTCACGTTCTGCTCGATAAGGATATCCTCAAGCGAGCCGTCAAATCGGTTTTTGCCAACCACGATCTCGTAATCGATATCAAATTCCTTCAGCAGCGCGGTAAACATCTGTACGAAACGTTTCTGGCTATCAATGATCGTAGAGCCCCGCGAGTAATATTTGAACGCGTCGTTCGAAATTTTCGAATCCTGTACCAGGGAGGCTTCGATATAGCGCGTGAAAAAATAGTGGCGCATGAAATAATAGGCATCTTGAACCATTTTAGCATCACTGGCGTATTCATGGGCTTTCAGGTAATCTTCCACTTCCCCGTAATTCCCGGCAGGCCGAAAACGCGTGTCATAAAGGTTCAGGATTTCTTCCCGGCTCACCTCTTTCTTCACAATATCTTCATCTTCCGAAATAAAAGCCATTGCATAATCGGCATTTTTATTATTCACGGCATAATAGACCTGGAATTTCACTGAAGGCAACTCCACCAGGGGGTAATACCAGTTCGGGAAATCTCTTTTCGCAATATCCTGTGCTTCCAGAACAAAAAGCCGCTTACTGTTCTTATTATTATCGATCTCCTTCAGTTCCGGTGCGCCGTTGAAAGAACGAAAATTGAGGTAAAATTTATTATCGGTAAGTAACTGAAGCCTGTAATTCATCACGGGATAGACTTCTGCCAGCGTTTCTTCCACAGGATCATAAATTTCAATCGTTCCCATCACCGGCTGCAGGTCTTCGATATAAGAATAATAATCAATGATATCCCCAATTTCGAGATTGGCGATCGCGAGCTTGGTTTCACCGTCTACTTCAACTGATTCTTCTGCCACGTTGATCACATTTTCTGATCCGTCTGGTTTGATGACTTTCACCCCCACAATATGTTTTTCCCCGGCCATCAAATTCCCGATCCAGTTCGAAGATTTGAACCGGTTTGTAAAGGAGAATTCAGAAAATTCCTCGACCGCGGCCTGGTCTAATAATTTGATGCGCTGCCGGACCGATTTGGTCGTCGTCATCTTCGAAATGAACTTATTATAGGTGTAATCTTCAAATTTGTAAATGACCACTGCCGATTCACGCTGCCATTTTTCAGGAATTTCCATCACGTTTTTCACGGGATCGTCTGGCCCCCAGAAAAGTTCGCGAACATTATCTTCTTTGTTCGACTGGGCAAAGGAAACACTGGCGATCACCAGAAATAGAATACTATAGAAATACCGGTTCATGGAATTAGTTTTTAGAGAAGGTAATTTGCTCGTTGTAAATATTGTTGAGTTGCTGAATGTGCTTGTTCCAGTTTTCAAAATCGCTGGCTTTGATCCGCGCATTCTTGATGCGGAAATGTTTTTTATAGATCAGTTTTTGATACTGTTTATCAAACGATACGTTGAGATCATATGCTTCAGTGGAAGTTTTGTAGGCTTCCGGAATTGCAGAAACCTCTAGGCCATCGGGGATGGTTATTTTGTAGGTCGCCAGCAGGTCTTTTCGGGAATCAAACTGGTAATCCACTTTTCGGTCTTTAAAATCCATGTTCCCAAGTTCCTTATCGATGTCGAGATCGAGGTAAATGGTATTTCCGAAGCTGGAAACGGCATTTTTGATCCGGATGTCGTAAGCGATTTCCAGGATGCTGTCGCGGTTTGTCAGATCGGAAGTCTGAATATTGCTCACTTCAATATTGTTACTTCCGTTGCTCAGGTAGAAATTTAGAAAGTCGTCTTTTCGGTCATTCTGAAGCGAATGGAAATAATAAAGCAAATCAGATCGCTGCTGCCCGGAAAAGCTTTTATGAACGCTTCCCACGATCTCTTCATCCTGGATGCTCAGGTCGTATTCGGCATTTTCTGAATTGAATTCCGGTGCTGTTACCGGCACCCTTGTTAAAATAAAGTTTTCCCCATCTTCGATCAGCATTTGTTGTCCCTGGATTCGGCTGTTGTATTCCCCGAGGGAATTGAATTTTTCGGTGCCGTCTAAAAAGATCATTTCATCGCCCAGCATGACAGTACAGATCATGTGATTGTCTACAGAAAGGTTGGGCGTGGAGTAGTCGTACGCGATATGATCAGTGCCGAGCCAGGTCAGTCGAGCATCGAATCCAGCCTCGGTGAGCATTTGTTTCGTGAGATTGGCCATTCCCTTGCAATCGCCGTAGCGTTTTTTATAGACGTTTGAAGCTTCATCGGGCTTGAAACCGGCTATTCCGTCTTCAAAAGCGATATACCGAATATTATCCTGGATCCAGTAATAGATATTGCGGATCTTTTCCTCTTCGGAAGTTGTGCCGGCGGTAAGTTGGGCGACCGTATTGCGAAAAGCAGAATTGTCGTTTTCCAGTTCGCTGGCCAGTGAACGGTACCAGCTGTAAAGATCTGAAGTATCATTAAAAAGCACGGTTTTCTGGCCCTCGTTTTCAAAGCTCTTCGGAAGGATCAGAATATTGGGATACAGGTAACTTGGCCCTGGCGTATGGCTTTCATCCATTCGCGACGGCACATTGGTTGCCGTAAAAGTGACGATCTGGTTCGCATTTTCTCCCTGTTTTTCCGTTTTGGTGATCTCGTAGCCTTCGAAATTGATCGCTTTTAAATCCAGCTGAAGCCAGGATGGAATGACAAAAGTCACCTCTTTTTTTAAAATTGGATATTCCTCCACAAGGTAAAGCCCTGTAAAATATTTAATATCCTGGTAATTTTTGGTGATCCGGGTTTCATAACGGTAAGCTTTAACAGGAAAATCCAAATGCGCGTGTTTCACTCTGGCATCATTGTGAAAAAGGTCCTGGTCGTGGTAAGCTTCATCTATAATATGGTACTTCGCACGTTTCTGGTTTTCTGAAAATATGTTGAATTCACTAATATCTGATTCCCCGTCATAGAAATCATACAACTGAATGTCGGCGCGGCTGGTGAGGTTGATCCACTGGCTGGTAGTGGTTTGTGTTGCGGTTACCTGTTTGCCATCCCGGCTGAGGTCAAAAGTGATATAATCGGTACTGGAGACCAGCGCTACCTCATCGTCTTCAAAACGGGCATGGATATCTTCAGCTAATTGCAGGTCCTGGCTGCTGGGTTCCACATGTTTTTGCGCATAATTCGCCCCGGTTGTGATAAATAGAAGCAGAAAGCTTCTCCAGAAAATGTTGCTCATAAAAAGAATTGGATATTCAGGCAATCGCTTGCCTTTCAGCAAGGAAAATACAAAAAATATGTTAAATACATCTTTTCGGAAAAACTATTCGATATGCGGCCAAAATTATCGGTTGGAGTGAGATTGGGGAGTGAAGAGGAAAACTAAATTGTTTCAAAAAAATTTAAAACATTTAAAAAAGATTCGGAATTGGGAATTTTATTCAGCAATCTGAAATTTAAATGCACATCTGTTACATTTTCCGTAAAACTGAAATTCCGCACGTATTTTTCTGTTTCTAAATGCCTTAAAAAGGCTTAGTTTTATTCATTCAAACACCACTAACTAATTGATCAAAAATGGAGAATAACAGGCATTTTGTGATTGATTTCGACTCCACGTTCACACAGGTAGAAGCCCTGGACGTACTTGGCGAAATTTCACTGGAAGGCCATCCTGAAAAGGAACAACGATTACAAAAACTGGTAGACCTTACCAACCAGGGAATGGGCGGGCAACTAGCATTTCGTGATTCGCTGAGCCAGCGGCTGGAACTGCTGGATGCGAATAGAAAGCACCTGCAGCCTTTAATTGAGAACCTTCGACAGAAGGTTTCTGTTTCGTTCGTTCGTAACGAAGATTTTTTCAAAGAATACCGCGATCGCATCTACATCGTTTCCAATGGTTTTAAAGAATTTATCGTTCCAATCGTTCAGGAACTGGGCGTAAAACCTGAAAATGTCTTCGCCAATACTTTTGAATTCGATGAGAACGGCGACGTGACCGGTTTCGATCATGACAATGTCCTGTCATCCAACAATGGTAAAGTGGAACAACTTAAAAGACTGGACCTAAAAGGGGATGTGTATGTTATTGGCGACGGTTATACTGATTATGAGATCAAAGCCGCCGGGCTGGCCAACAAGTTCTATGCGTTTACTGAAAATGTTTCCCGCGAGAACATCCTGGAAAATGCCGATCATATCACACCTAGTTTAGATGAATTTTTATACGTAAACAAAATGAATAAAGCGATTTCTTATCCCAAAAACCGAATCAAAGTACTGCTTCTTGAAAATGTGCATGCAGATGCCGTAGATATCATGAAGAAAGAAGGTTACAATGTTTCCACGATTTCGGGCGCTCTGGACGAAGAGGAACTTTCCGAAAAGATCAAAGATGTTTCTATATTGGGAATTCGCTCCAAAACCCAGCTAACCGCCAAGGTGCTGGAAAACGCTAACCGGCTCATTGCCGTTGGTGCCTTCTGTATTGGTACCAACCAGATCGACCTCGAGGCCTGCCTCAATAAAGGGGTAGCGGTTTTTAACGCGCCATTTAGCAATACCCGCTCGGTGGTGGAACTGGCCATTGGCGAGATCATTCTCCTGATGCGAAACCTGCCTGATCGAATTGCGGAAATGCACCAGGGACAATGGAACAAATCGGCGAAAGGCAGTTACGAGATTCGAGGGAAAAAGCTGGGTATCGTGGGTTACGGGAATATTGGTTCACAACTATCAGTAGTCGCCGAAGCCATTGGTTTTGATGTATATTATTACGATCTGGTAGAAAAACTGGCCCTGGGAAATGCCACCAAATGCAGCAGCCTCGAAGAGCTGTTCAAGATCGTGGATGTGGTCACGCTTCATGTAGACGGAAGAAAGGAAAACACCAATATGATCGGTGACAAGCAATTGAGCTGGCTGAAGGAAGGTTCTTATTTTCTGAATCTTGCCCGTGGACAGGTTGTGGATGTGGATGCGCTGAAAAAACATATTGAATCTGGCCGAATTGCCGGTGCGGGAGTAGACGTTTTTCCGAAAGAGCCTAAGACCAATCAGGAAGAATTCCAGTCAGTTTTACGCGGTTTGCCAAACCTTATACTTACTCCGCATATTGGCGGTAGTACTGAAGAAGCCCAGGAAAATATTGGAAATTTCGTGCCCGGGAAGATCATTAACTACATCAATACCGGTGGCACGACGAATTCAGTGAATTTCCCGAACCTGCAACTGCCCACTTTGGAAAACGCACACAGGCTCATTCATATTCACCACAATAAACCGGGAATCATCGCGCACATCAACCGTATTCTGGCCGCGAACGATATCAATATCGTAGGTCAATACCTGAAAACGAACGAAACTATCGGTTATGTGATTACCGATATTGACAAGGAATACGACGATCACGTGATCGAGGAGCTGAAAGCCATCCAGGGAACCATCAAATTCCGGGTGTTGTATTAAACTGCTGAAATTAACCAACCAAACCAGATTATGAGCATTCCAAAAGAATTTCAGATAAACGAACTCTTGCATCAGAAAACTTATCTTTCCAATGGTGAGTTGATCGAGTGGAAGGGCAAAAATGACGAGGTATTTTCAACAATATCTTCTACGGAAGATTATCAGCTAACACTGCTGGGAACCATTCCGCATATGGATGAAGCCACGGCGATGGAAGTCCTGCAATCGGCCTGTGACGCCTATTCCAAAGGTCAGGGTGACTGGCCAACCATGAAAGTGGCGCAGCGAATTGCCTGCATGGAAGACTTTGTCTCGAAAATGAAAGAACAGCGCGAAGTGGTGGTAAAATACCTGATGTGGGAAATTGGCAAATCCCTGCCAGATTCTCAGAAGGAATTTGATCGTACGGTAGAATACATTCTTGACACGATTGAAGATTACAAGCAACTGGATCGAGACAGCGCCAAATTTCACAAAAAAGATGGCGTTTATGCTCATATTCGCCGTGGCCCGCTGGGAGTGGTGTTATGCCTCGGGCCTTATAACTACCCTTTAAATGAGACTTTTGCGCTGCTTATCCCGGCCCTGATCATGGGGAATACCGTGGTTTTCAAACCGGCAAAACACGGTGTGCTGTTGCTGTCCCCATTACTGGAAGCTTTTCGAAGTTCTTTTCCGAAAGGAGTCGTAAATGTGATCTACGGAAGGGGAAGGGAAGTTGCTGCACCTATCATGCAATCTGGGAGGGTCGATGTGCTGGCCCTGATTGGAAATAGCAAATCAGCTATTGCATTGCAGGATCAGCATCCGCATAAAAACCGACTCCGTCTGGTTCTTGGGCTGGAGGCTAAAAATCCCGGGATTGTATTGCCAGATGCCGATCTAGATCTGGCAATTGACGAATGTATTTCCGGCACGCTTTCCTTCAACGGTCAGCGCTGTACTGCCCTTAAAATTCTGTACGTACATGAAGATATTCAGGAGGAGTTTAACAGGCGTTTTGCTGAAAGGGTCGATGCGCTGAAATTTGGCAATCCGTGGGATGAAAAAGTGATGTTGACGCCACTTCCGGAACCCGATAAACCGCAATACATTCAGGAACTGATCGATGATGCCGAAAAACATGGCGCAAAAGTACTGAACAAACGAGGGGGAGAAACGACCGAAAATTATATTTTTCCGGCGGTTCTTTACCCGGTAACCGAAGAAATGCGGGTCTACCAGGAGGAACAATTTGGCCCGGTGATTCCGGTCAAACCTTTCCGTTCGATAGACGATTTGCTGGATGAGATCGCAGATTCCAATTACGGTCAGCAGGTAAGTCTCTTCGGAAATGATATTAAAAGACTGGCACCACTCATTGATACGCTGGTGAACCTGGTTTGCCGTGTGAACCTGAACAGCTCCTGCCAGAGAGGACCGGATGTATTTCCGTTCACGGGGAGAAAAGATTCGGCCGTAGGGACCTTAAGTGTGCATGATGCTTTGAGATCCTTTTCGATCAGGACATTTGTAGCCAGCAAGGATAAAGCTTATAATAATGAGATCCTGCGGGAACTGTTAGACAGTAAAAGCTCCAATTTCGTCAGCACCGATTACCTTTTGTAATTGAAAAAAATTAAAGGCTAACGCGTTGGCTGCCATTGGCGGCTGACGCATTTATTTTTTCGACTATCGCGATGTCTTTCATCCCTTCCTCACCGGGAACCCTAACTGGCCGATCTTCCAGGATGGCGAGGGCGTCATCGTCCATTTGCACGGCTTGCTGGGTTTTACCCATCGGGGCAAGCACTTTCCCGTCACTGGTTTTTCCACGAACTCCGGAATAGGCCTGCATCGGTTCGAGGTAATACCAGCCATCCTTAGCTGTAATTGCCAGTTTGTTAAGGTTCTGTCCAAAACTGGTTTTTCCGTTTACGATAATGCCACCTGGAAATTCCATTTTAAACTCGGTTGTTTCATCTACTTCGGTAAAGATTTCCGGGCGCCTGGTAGATTGCGTAGCGGTTACAGCAACCGGTTCCAGGCCGGTGGAATATCTCGCTGCATTGATGGTATACACACCCATGTCATAGATCGCCCCGCCTCCCATTTCTTTTTTCAGTTTCCAGGGATTGATCGTTCCGCCGTTATATCCCGCCTGGGAGCTCACTTCCTGTATTTGGCCATAAGGCTGAGTTTTGGCCCATTCCATAATGGTTTTTGTATTTTTTTCGTGCTGCATCCGGTAACCTATGGAGAGTTTCACCTTATTGGCATTACAGGCATCGATGATCTGCTGGCACTCTTTCGCAGTTCTCGCCATCGGTTTTTCACACCAAACATGCTTGCCAGTATTGGCCGCCTTGATCGCATATTCCGCGTGCAGACCGGTTGGCAATACAATATAGATCACGTCAATCTCATCATTATCAGCAATCTGATGCATATTCTGATAATTGTAAATATTGGAATCCTTTATTCCATAGCGCTGTTTCCAAACAGGAATCTTTTCGGGGCTTCCCGTTACTATACCTTTAAGCTCACAGTAGCTGGTTTGCTGAAGAGCGGGCGCGAGGAGATCGGTACTGTAATATCCAAGACCTACCAGGGCCACACCCAATTTCTTTTTTTGGCTGAAGTTGATACACCCGGGAAAAGGCAAAAACGCTGCACCCAGCAATAAACCCGATTTCCTGATAAAATTTCTCCTGCTCTTCATCTCTTATTTTTTAAATAATTTACTCAGAATGGGGCAGGAATGAAATAATTTTTTATGTCGTTAATAAAGTTTTAACAAAAAATCATCATTGCCTGAATTGATAGGTTAAAATTTAAATAATTTAAACTTTTGATGAATTAATCTATTTAACCTAAATCACCATGCAACATTTTAATTTTTTCAGAAGCCTGCTGTACCTGCAGGTTTTTTTGTTTCTGGTATCCTGTTCCAAGGATGACCAGGATTTACAGGAAGCGGTAACCTATCAGAATTTTACCGTCAACCAGTCTGGCGACTATGTGGAAGATTTTGAGAACGCTTCCAAAACTTCTTACGCGGCGGGCACCGTAAATCTGGCCGACGGCGACTGGTATTTTGACGATGCCCTTGTGGGAAGTCTTAGCGGAGATGCCAAAAATGGAAGCAAATCGGTTAGGATCCAAAATAGCGGGTCTGTCACTATGAATTTTGACCTTACCGAGGGCGCGACCAGTTTTTCAGTGAGCTATGCCAAGTACAATCGTGACCGGCAAACCAGCTTCCAGGTGTATTATTCTACCGATTCCGGTGCAAGCTGGAACCAGTTGGGAAGCCAGGTTTCGGTTAAAAAATCGAATTTATCCACGGCGACCTTCACGCTGAATGTGACCGGGAATATTCGGTTTGAAATTCGGAAAACCGATGGCAGCGGGGAACGCCTTAATATTGATGATCTTACCGTGGTACCCAATGCTGCCGGAACGGGCGATGGAGGTTCCTCGGGGAGCCTGATCGATCTAACGGAAGATTATGAGAGCGGTTCCAAGGGAAGTTATGCTAGTGGCACGGTAGATCTTCCTTCCGGCACCTGGTATCTGGAAGAGGCATTACTCGGGAGTCTTGATAATGACCGAAAAACAGGAACCAAATCGGTTCGTATTCGCGACTACGGAATGCTGCAAATGAATTTTGACGTGGACGGCGCGGAATCTGTCAGTTTTAATCATGCAGTTTACGGCACCGACGGAAGCAGTTCCTGGCAGTTGGAAGCCTCGACAAACCAGGGAGCAAGTTGGAGTGCCATCAGCGTTGTACAGAATAGTACATCAACCACTCTTGAAAATGTCAGTTTTCCGGCAGCATATTCCGGAACGGTTCGCTTCAGAATCGTCAAACTTTCCGGAAGTGGCGACCGTATCAATATTGATGATCTAACCATTCACGGAACCACAGATCCGGGCGGTTCTTCCGGAGGAGGAACTGGCGGTGGGACCGGCGGAGGAATTTCCGGCGTCGTACACCTAACGATGGGAAATCCTTCCGCAGCGGTTACAGATGTAAATTATCCCAATAATTACCTCCTTGAAAAAGAAGAATATGTAATGTCGTATTCCCGTGACAGAGGACAGGCGAACTGGGTGAGCTGGCATTTGGACGAGGCCTGGCTTGGTGACGCTCCGAGACAGAATGACTTCAGAAATGATACGTCTTTGCCAGCTGGCTGGTACCAGGTCCAGGAAACCGATTATTCCGGAAGCGGTTTTGATCGTGGCCACCAGTGTCCTTCGGCAGACAGGACGCTTTCCGTTGATGATAATTCCAACACCTTTTTTATGACCAATATGATGCCTCAGGCGCCCAATAATAATCGCTATGCCTGGGCGAATCTGGAAAGCTACTGCCGTTCCATGTTAAGCGGCGGATATGAGATCTATATTATTTCCGGTGGCTACGGAATTGGCGGTGATGGCTCGAATGGTTACGCGGAATATGTGGCGAACGGAATGGTGGAAGTGCCTTCAAATACCTGGAAAGTGATCATGATTATTCCTGATGGCGATAATGATGTGAGCAGGGTAACCGCTTCCACCCGGGTGATAGCGGTAGATATGCCCAACAGCCAGTCGGTTACTTCAGACTGGACCCAGTATAAAACCACTGTGGATGATATTGAGTTAATGACGGGTTTTGACTTTTTCAGTGAAGTGCCTGATGCTATTGAAGATGCTTTGGAATCTCAGGTAGATGCGGTATAGCTAAGTTCTATTTTCAGCATAAAAAAACCCGGCTTAAAAGCCGGGTTTCATTTTTATCGGGTCCAAAATTACTCGGTGATATCGAAAGACATCATTACCGGCGTATCTTCTTCAGTTAAAATTGGCATATCCAGCCCATTTTCACCGTCAAATTCATACACCATTGCTTCACCGGTATCGGTGTGTAACATCGCCCAAAGAGTATCTCCGGTCATGACACCAGCATCTTCGGTAAAAGTCACTTCTACATCTTCGTGAGTTCCGGCTTCCAGAAACAAAGGTTCGGAAATGATTGCAGGAACTACCGGTCCATCTTCGCCATTATCGGCATGAACGACCACAAAACCTGGTTGATCCAAGGTAATCGAGCTGATGCTCACTTTGTTATCTGCTACCGCCTGATCTTCTACTGAAAGCGACCCGGTTGGCTCGCTCATGACGTTGACCGTAAAAGATTTGGTGACGATATTACCCATGTCATCTTCAATTGGCAGATCCAGGCCGTTGCTTCCGTCAAATTCATACGTTCCCATATCTCCGGAATCATTATGAAGCATCACCCAAAGTGTTTCTCCATCCTGTAATTCTACCCCGTCTTTAAGCTCTACCATCACATCACTGGTATTCCCTGCTGAAACCATTTTAGGAACTGAAATAATATCAGGAACCATGGGGGAACCACCATTATCACGGTGAATCACCACCCAACCGTCATCACTCATCGTGACATCTGCGATCGTAAGCATCTCACCCGTAAAATCCTGGTTTTCTACACTTACCGTTCCGGTTGGCATCATGGCAGTCACATCATCATCGTCTTCATCACAAGATACCAGTGTTCCAACTAGTAGTGCGACCAATAACAGAGTTAAAAATTTTTGCTGCATAAACATTTTCATTTTCAATAGATTTTGAGTTCTGCTGTGCAATGTAGGAATCATAATAGGCGAAAGCGTTAATAATATGCTAACATCTTTTCATTTAGGAAACATTTATCATTCTCGGAATTTTTCTCAAAAAGAGGTCTAAAATTGCGGTAAAAACTGTTTAAAAAATGCGGGGATGATAATTAAATCGATTTAATTTACAATAACTTCAAATATTTAACAATTTCTTTTCATTTTGGTCAGGTTTAATTAATGATATTTACGACAAATCGGGATAGATTTACATCAAATAGCTTAGAAAAAGAAAAGGGTCAATTCTGAAATGATAGTCACGGCCCTTTTTTTGTACCCGAAAATCAGATGAACTACCTGCTTCATCGTTAAAGCTCTGCCAATTAACATTCGATCAATCTTTTGATAAGTGTAATTGGATTATTTTTAGCAAGTCCCCCCTAATTCGAAATACCACCTTAAAAAATTGCAATTATGGATCAGACTTTTTTCTACGTTGTGATGGCCATTAGCCTCATCATGATGTTGGTGATCTGGATTAATCTTATTCGGAATAATGAAAAGCAGGAGAAAATAATCTCCAAATACAGTAAGGAAATCGCTTCGATCAAACGATCGGCCAACTCCTAAAGAAGTAGGAGACCTATTACATAAATTATTATTCCAAGGCACATAATCAATAAACTGTAGGGCAAAATTTCACGGGCTTTCAGTTTGGTGATGGCAAGTAAGGGTAAGGCCCAGAAGGGCTGGAGCATATTGGTAATCTGGTCTCCATAGGCAAATGCCATGATCGCCTTTGGAATGGAAACCCCAGACTTTATAGCGCTTTCCATGACAATTGGTCCTTGGATGGCCCATTGGCCTCCGCCGCTGGGAACAAAGATGTTTACCAGTCCGGCGCTTAAGAATGTGAATAATGGCAAAGTGGTTTCTGTAGCCAAATTGGTGAAAAATTCAGCGATCTGTCCAACCATTCCACTGTCTTTCATCACCCCCATAATCCCGAAGTACAGCGGAAATTGTATCAGGATCGCGCCCGCTCCCACGATAGCTTCGTCGAGCGCTGCCAAAAAACTTTGAAAATTTTGATGCAGGAGGATACAAAGTCCCAGCATAAAGAAATTCAGCATGTTGGGGGTAATGTTGAACTGCATGAGCTCCTGATAATAACTGGCGAGAAAAGCCAATAAGAGCAATATTCCCAGTATATATTTCAGAATTGGCGAAGCATCCAGTTTTTCCGCTCCTTTTGGATTGATAATCACCGTTCTTGTTTTTGAAAAGTCGATCGAGGAAATTTCTAAAGGAGTTTTCCGGGCCAGTAAAAATAACGCTGAAGGAATCAGTAGGAGTAAAATTCCGAATAGGATGAGATTTCCGGAAGAAAAGATCGTCTGGCTGGTAGGTACGAGTTCTGGAAGCAGGCCGGCGATATTGGCATTTTCAGCAGAAAAAAGACTTTTCAGGTGTCCGTTTTCCGCAGCTTTTAATGGGGCACTTCCGCTGATGCCTGCATGCCATACCATCAAACCTGAGTAACCGGCTGCGCCTAAAAGCGGGTAATTGATTTTGAAATTTTTTCGACTTGCCTGTTCTGCCATTTTCCGTGCCATGATCGCTCCGAAAATAAGCCCAAGCCCCCAGTTAAAGAAGGCCACCAGCATGGTTGAGGCACAGACCACGGCAACTGCACTCGCGTTATTGTGAATGCGACTGGTGAGTTTATCCATGAGCCATTTCATAGGCTCGCTTAACACCAGGATATGCCCTAAAACCAGGATGAGCATCATCTGAACTGCAAAAACCAGCAGTGCCGGTTCCCACATCCCACTTTGCCAGGAGCGTAAAATTTGTACTGCGGAACTAACCGACTGATCTCCCGATAGGAAAAATGCCAGCAACAGGGTTAAAAATGTTAGTAAGACGGCGAGTGTAAAAGGAGCCGGGATGAGGTTCCTGAAAGCACGTTCGATAATTCCTGAAATGCCTTTCATGCCAGCGATCAAATAATCAGGCGAACTTCCCCAAGCTGTTGAATGGTGTAGCGGAAGTTTTCTCCGGGCGCCCCGATAAACATGAAATTAACGGGAATACGCCATCTCTCCGACAGTTCTTTGATCTTGTTGGGCCCGAATTTGCCTGGTTCTTCTACAAACTCAATACGGATGTCAGGATAAGCCCGGTCCAGAACTTTAATGTCTTCCTTCAGATTTTCAGCTACCGTATGTTCCTCATCGACCACCGCAACGATCTTCAGTCTACGGGTAGGCTCATTTTTCTTGATGTACAGCATTACTTTATTGAGGGTTTCCACATTATCATGATTGGTAAAAAACACGAATTCCTGCCCTCTAATTTCAGCGAGTTTGTATTTGGTGAGTTTGTTCAGCTTTCTGAAAAACTGGTTATCGCCACTTGGGAAAATATACTCCAGGATGACCAGGAAGGCCCGTAAAATATAATTTCTGAAGAGCATAAAGAATACCACCAGCAGCGTAGGAATAAGATATTCCAGGAAAATGGCTAAATAGGCCGGGTTCAGGATCACATTTCCCACGATGGCAGCGCCCACCGCCAAAATAGCAATGATCAGGGCGAACCAACTGGCTCTTTCGGGCCGTGGTAATTGCCTCCGGTTAACCTTCAGCAATAGATTTCCAATTCCAAAGAGCACCATTACTGATAAAAATGCGATGGTATAGACGCCTGCAAGTTTGGCGAGATCTCCGCCGGTTACAAAAAGAATTGACGTGCAGAGCACAAAAAACAGGATGTAAATGATATAAGAACTGTTTCGTTTGTTCTTTTTCAGCAGGTAATTTGGTAAAATTCGGTCAAGAGCCATTCGCTCCATGAGTCCGCCAACTCCCACGTAAGAAGTCAGTACCGCACCACTTAGCACCAGTGCCGCGTCAATTCCTACCAAAAATGAGAGCCAGTTCCCTCCGGAAATATTTCCGAGAAAAGACAGCAAAGCATCCTGATTGGAATTTACAACTTCCATCGGGATGAGCGCCAGGGCGAGAAAGGCGATTAGAGGATTGAAGATGCTTACCACGATCCACATATTGCGCAGGGTTTTTGGAAAAACACCATCCTGCTGTTCTTCCACGTAATTGGCAGAACTTTCAAATCCTGATATTCCCAACATGGCTGCAGAAAACCCGAAAAACAGGGCCATGGTAATGGTTCCATGAACCGGCATATGGAAGTTATTGATGAGCACGTCAAAATCGTGCGTGAAAAAATAGAAAAGACAAAATCCGCTTAAAAGGGTAAGGGAGGTAAGGTGAAACAGGAAAATTGCAATCGCAACTTTCGAGGATTCCCCGATTCCCAGAATGACCAATCCCATAAAAATGGCCAGTAAGGCCACCGTGGTTGGGATTATGGGGATAACATGCCAGAGACTTTCCGCATATTTGACCGCTTCAGTAGCTGAAATTACTGCGGTTGCCATGTAAGAAAGTACCGTAAGTGCTGCTGCGAGCGAAGCGGTAGATTTCTTCGTGGTATTCAGCAGCGCATTGTAAGCTCCGCCATTTAGCGGTAGCGCGCCTACCACTTCCCCGTAAATCTTTCTAAAAAGAAAAAGCACTCCGGCTACGATCAGCAAAGAGATCCAGGCATACTGGCCGGCGTAAAAAATCGCCAGAGCCGAAACATATAAACAGGAGGAACTAATGTCGTTTCCGCAGATCGCGGTCGCTTCAAGTTGATTTAACTTTTTGCCCATAATGGATGTAGTAAGAATTACCGGGCCGTTCCGTAAAGTCAACCGATTTTATCCAGCCGGAAAACCCGCTTCAGAAAATACTATTACGAAAGTAAAGGAATTATTATTTATCGCCTGAGATTTTGCGTTTAAATTGGGGTGCTTCATAGAAATATCATTCATCTTCATCGGAAAGTTGCGGTGAAAGCCATTCGATTTACGGCAAAACTATGTGTTCCTGAAGTGAGCACCGATCTTTCAAATATTGCCTATGCCTGAACTGGTTCTTTTCACTGGTAGCAGCAATAGGCTAACCGATGATCAAAAACTGGTTTTTGGGTTCATTCAGTCCATAATAGTACAGCTTCTGGCTACTTTAGCAGTGTTATCAATTCAAAAAACGAACAGTTTCAATTTTTTATTCATCAAAAATCATTCATCATGAAAACATTATTTTTTTCTCTGCTGTTGTTAGCAAGTATCAGTTTATGCCAGGCCCAGGAGATCGTCCTGGATGAAGCCAAGGTGGGTTTTGCACCGCTTGACGCGAAGATCACCCGGGATGGTGACCAGTTTACCTATAAGGTCAATGAGGCCTATCAGGGCCAGTTTGCCAAAAATCCTATCGCTTTTATGGAAGAGAACTTCGATATTCAGAATTTCATCCACGAAAATGAAGGCCGAAATTATGATTCGTACCAGGTAA